>DATMTG010000147.1:0-4254 GCA_035565075.1 Stenotrophobium sp. | reverse complement strand
CTGCGCCAGCTCCAGCAATCCCTCCAGTACCAGGTCGGCGCGCGACTGCCAACCGCCGCCGAGTTGCGGCAACAGCAGGGGCGCGTCGCCGCCGCAGAGATAGCGCTGACCCGGCGCGCCCGCGGCGATCAAGCCGCGCTCGATCGCGCCCAGGCAGGCCAGATACGCCCCCTGGCGCACGCAGGCTTCGGTGTCGGCGCCCAGTCCGCCGTGGTACTGCGCGTCGGGCATCGCGGCGGCAAAGCGGGTATTTCCCAGCGTCGCGTCGAGCATCGCGGTCAGTCCCGGCGCGATGAATCCACCCAGGTGCCGGCCCTGTCCGTCCACCGCATCGAAGGTCAGCGCGGTGCCGGCACTGACCACGCAGCAGGCGCTGGCGGTATTGCGCCACGCCGCCAGCATCATCAACCAGCGGTCAACGCCGAGCCGGCCGACCTGTGCGTACGCAACGGTCAGTCCGGAGAACGTCTTCTGCACGCGCGCGAACTGCGGCGCGCAGGCAAACTGCTGTTGAACAGCGTTGGTGATCCCGGCTTCGTGCGCAGCGCCCAGCACCTGGGAAATCCAGACTGCGTCCACTTGCCGCGCAGGAATCGCGCCGATCGCCGCCGCGGCATCGCCGCCATGGCTCCGCGCGGTCGCCGCCGCCAGCGCAACGCCGTCATGCAGCGCCCACTTCAGCCGGCTGTTGCCGATGTCCAGCAGCAGGATCATGCCAGCCTCAGGCTGACTTCGCCGGAATGGATCGTGTGGAACTGGCCGAGTACTTCCACCACCAGCGCGCCCTGCTCGTCGACGCCGCGACCGATGCCCTGCAGCTGGCGATCCTGCCCGAGGACGGTGACCGCGCGATCGCGCGCAAGGTCCAGCGCCTGCCATTCCGCGGAGAATGATGCGAATCCGGTTTGCGCGAAACCGCGCACGCCTTGCGACAGCGTCGACAGCAGGCTCGCCGCCAGCGCGTTGCGCGAAACCGGCGGCACGCCGCGCTGCGTGCAGGCTTCGTGCAGGCTGATCCAGGGCTGCGTCACTTCCTGCGCCTGCCCTTGTGTCATCGCGACGTTGATGCCGATGCCGATCACCACGCGACAGGGCCCGCCGGCCTCGGCGCGATGCTCGATCAGGATGCCGCCGAGCTTGCGCCCGTCCACATACAGATCATTGGGCCACTTGATGCCGGTGCCGTCCAGTCCGCAGCTGCGCAGGGCCCGCGCGCAGAGCACGCCGACCGCCAGCGGCAATGCGGTGAGCTGGTGAGGCCACTGCGCGAACGACCACGCCAGCGAAAAATACAGATTCGCGCCGAACGGCGATATCCAGTTGCGGCCGCGCCGCCCGCGTCCTGCGGTCTGGAACTCCGCAAACAGCGCCTGCGGATCCTGCGCGGCATCCGTCGCCAGCAACCGTGTGTTGGTTGAATCCACCACCGTCGCCACCTGCACGCCGACATCGCTGGCTACGCGCAATGCCCGGATGTCGAGCCGTTTCAGCGGCGCAGCCAGGCGATAACCCAGGCCATGCCGCGCTTCGATGTCGATCTGCCAGTCGCGCAGCTTTTCCACGCGCTTGGCCAGCGCTGCGCGGCTGATCGCGGCCGCCGAAGCGAGATCCTCGCCCGAGTGCCACGCGCCGTCGGCCAGCGCGTCCGCCAGCGCCAGCAGATCGGCTTCGCTCAGCGGCTGAGCCATCGGCCAATCACCCGTGCTTTCTCAAAACGATGTTCATTGCCCGCGAACAGCCGCTGAATATTCTGGCGATGCTTCCACACCACCAGCAGCGTCATCGCCAGCGTGAAAGCACCGGCAGCGGAATCTATTCCGCTGCCTGAAAATGCGACATAGGCGACAGCGGTGGCCGTCGCCATCAGCGTCGCCAGGCTGGCATAGCCGGTCAGCAGGACAATCAGGATGAAAACCGCCAGCATCCACAGCAATGCCGGCCACATCAGCGTGCCGAACACGCCGGCGAGTGTCGCCACGCCCTTGCCGCCCTTGAAGCGGTAAAACAGCGGATAGCAATGTCCGACCGCGACCGCGACGCCGCAGCTGTAGGCGATGACCTCGTGCGACAGCGTCGTCGCTCCGGCCCAGCTCCACTGCACGGCGGGAACGAACGTCACCGCGCCGACACCCTTGAAGATATCGATCAGCAGTACCGCCAGCGCGAAGCCCTTGCCCTGCGTGCGCAGCGCATTGGTCGCGCCGACATTGCCGCTGCCCTGCTGGCGCAGGTCGACACCGCCGCGCAGCTTGCCGACCAGCTGGCCGCCCATCAGGTTGCCGATCAGGTAGGCAGCAAGCACCTTGTAAAAAAGCTCAACCATGTCGTCTTCCGGTTATCCACATCTCAGGCCCCCAGCCAGCGTCTGCGCCGCTTGAGCGTCTCGCCGCCGACCCCGGGCATCAGGCTCAATGTCCAGGTATCACGCGCCGGCTTTTGCGGCAGCACCGTCGCCGACAGCAGTTCATCGTCCCTGAAAAATTGCAGCGTGCACGAAATCCCGGGTTGCAGCGCGGCCAGATGCCGCGGCCAGTTTGCCGGTGTGATCCGCAATCCGTCGATCGCCACCAGCTGATCGCCCGCGGCGATGCCGGCCCGCGCCGCGGGGCTGTCGCTGAAAATCTGCGACACGCGCGTATCGCCAGTCTTCAGCCCCAATCCCAGAGATGCAGGCAGGGCCGCGCCGGAGGCAGAACGACCGCCGCGATCGTTCTCGCCTTGCGTGGGTCGCTGCTGCGCCTGCACGCCAAACTCCCCGAGCAATTCCGCCAGCGGCAACTCGCGCGTCGAACGCAGGATACGGTCGAAGAACGGTTTCAGTTTCAGGCCGGAGAGTTCCTGCGCCAGCGTCTCGAGCCCGCCCTCCGGCACGCCGATGCCTGTCGCGCCATGTCTTTTCCACAGCCCGCGCATGACATCGTCCAGCGTGATGTCGGAATGCAGCCGCAATGTCAGGTCGAGGCACAGCGCGGCCAGTCCGCCCTTGACGTAATAACTGACCGTGGCGTTCGGCGTGTGCTCGTCCGGCTGGTAATACTTGATCCACGCCTCGAAGCTGGCGTCGGCCAGCGTGTGCAGCGCACGCCCCGGATTGCGCGCAAGGCGCGTGGCGTTCTCGGCGACGATGTCGAGATAGGTCGGCGCATCGAACAGGCCCGCGCGCAGCAGGAACAGATCGTCGTAGTAGGAGGTGATGCCTTCGTAGTGCCAGAGGTCTTCGGTATAAGCCTCTGCGGACAAATCCGACTCGAGGAACCGCTGCGCGGTGATGCGCTTGACGTTCCACAGGTGAAAATACTCGTGGCTGCACAACCCCAGGAACCCGCGATACTCGCGACTGAGTTCGTCACTGCCCTTGCGCGGAAAATCCTCGCGCGAGCAGATCAGCGCCGTGGAACTACGATGTTCCAGTCCGCCGTAAGCGCCGGCGGTGACCTGCGCCAGGAACAGGTAGCGCTGCAGCCTCGGCTCCTGCCTGAACATTTCGCGCTCGACGTGGCAGATTTTTTTCAGATCGCGGATCACACGCTCGCGATCAAGTTCATAACGCCCGGACAGCACCAGCGCGTGTGGGATGCCGTCGACCTCGAAATCGAGCTGCTCGAAGGGCCCCATCTCGACCGGATGGTCGATCAGGTCTTCGTAATCCGGGGCGCGATAGAGTCCGAATCCATTCCTGCCGACCTTTTTTGCCGCCAGGGTCGTGGCCAGTTTCCAATCCTTGCACTGCGAACCCGCGGGACGCCTGATCTCGATTTCAAACTCCGAGCGCTCGAAGCCCACCGGGCAATAGCACAGCGAGCTGGCGTTGAAGAATCCGCGCCGGTCATCGAGCCAGGCCTTGCGCACCGAAGGATCGTGCGCATACACGCTGTATTCCAGCGTCAGCGCACCCCGGCCCGGCGCGCAGCGGAACGAGCGCTTGTCCAGGCGCGTCACCGCGACTGCCCGATGGGCGCGGGTCGCAGTCAGCCCCTGCACATGTTTGGCGAAATCCCGCACAAGGTAACTGCCGCGCAGCCACGACGGCAGGCTGAAAACCTGGCCCGCGGCATCGGGTTCACGCACGGTGCAACGCACGTTGAAAAGATGACTGTTGGGATCGGCAACAGTGATGTTGAAAACGACCGGAGCGGACATGATTCCAGGCTGGCGAAGCTGCGCGGCTATTATGCCTGCTCGCCTGCATGCGATTCAGCGCCCACGTCCCAGGTAAGCGCTGCCGCGCACGCACGCCCGGCGCACCCGCTGTTG
>DATMTG010000146.1:0-15859 GCA_035565075.1 Stenotrophobium sp. | reverse complement strand
TGCAATGCAGGCGCCAAGAGCGGGTGAGCGGTCCATACAGGCAAAACGGCCTCGCCGCCCCGGACGCGATAGGGTCGGCCCCGCAAACGGCGTATTGCACGCCGCAATCGGGTAGCGTTAAGGTGCGCGCCGCATGAAAATCATCATCCTGGGGGCCGACCGCGTCGGTTCGACGCTGGCGGAAAACCTCGTCGGCGAGAAGAACGACGTGACCGTGGTCGACACCGACGGCACGCGGCTTGAGGAACTGGCCGAGCATCTCGACATCCGCACCATCCACGGCCACGGCTCGCATCCGAACGTGCTGCGCGCGGCCGGCGCCGACGACGCCGACATGCTGATCGCCGTCACCGGCAGCGATGAAACCAACATGCTGGCGTGCAAGATCGCGCACGCGCTGTTCAACACGCCGACCAAGATCGCGCGCATCCGCTCGTCGGAATACCTGCGCGAGGAAAAGCTGTTCGAGAACGGCGTGCTGCCGGTGGACATGCGCATCTCGCCCGAGCAGCTGGTCACCGATTACATCCTGCGCCTGATCGAGTATCCGGGCGCGCTGCAGGTGGTGGATTTCGCCGAAGGCAAGGTGCGGCTGGTCGGCGTGCGCGCCTACTACGGCGGCCCGCTGGTGTCGCGCCAGCTCAAGGAACTGCCGCAGCACCTGCCCGGCGTCGAGGCGCGCGTCGCCGCGATCTACCGCCGCGGCCGGCCGCTGATCCCCGAGGGCGATACCGTGATCGAGGCCGACGACGAGGTGTTTTTCGTCGCCGCGCGCGATCACATCCCGCGCATCATCAGCGAACTGCGCCGGCTCGACCGGCCGGTCAAGCGCATCATGCTGGCCGGCGGCGGCAACATCGGCCTGCGGCTGGCGCGCGCGCTGGAAGACCGCATCCAGGTCAAGATCATCGAACGCCACAAGGATCGCTCGCGCTTCCTGTCCGAGCAGCTCGACCATGCCGTGATCCTCACCGGCGACGTCGCCAACGAGGCGTTGCTGCGCGAGGAGAACATCGACGACGTCGACGTGTTCTGCGCCGTCACCAACGACGACGAGGCCAACATCCTGTCGGCGATGCTGGCCAAGCGCATGGGCGCGAAGAAGGCGATGTGCCTGATCAACCGCCTGTCCTACGTCGACCTGGTCGACGGCGGCGCCATCGACATCGCGATCTCGCCGCAGCAGTCCACCGTATCGGCGCTGCTGTCGCGCGTACGCCGGGGCGACGTCGTCAAGGTGCACGCGCTGCGTCGCGGCGCCGCCGAGGCGATCGAGGCCATCGCCCACGGCGACCGCAGCAACTCGCGCGTAGTCGGCCGCCGGCTGGAGGAGATCAAGATGCCGCCGGGCACCACCATCGGCGCCATCGTGCGCGGCGACGAGGTCATCATCGCCCACCACGACACCGTGGTGCAGGCCGAGGACCACGTCATCCTGTTCATCGTCGAGAAGAAGCACATCAAGGACGTTGAAAAGCTGTTCCAGGTCGGCATCGGTTTCTTCTGACCCCGACCGTGGCCGCTCCCCACACCCCCGGCTTTTTCGGCACCCACCGCTACGCCGCGGTGCAGCGGATCATGGGCATCCTGATGATGCTGTTCAGCCTGACCATGCTGCCGCCGATCTTCGTGGACATGCTCTACGAAAATTCCGTCGGCAGCTCGTTCCTGCTCGGCCTGTGGATCACGCTGGGCACCGGCGCGGTGGTCTGGTGGCCGGTGCGCAGGGCGCGCAAGGAACTGCGCACGCGCGACGGCTTCCTGATCACGGTGCTGTTCTGGACCGTGCTGTCCGCCTTCGGCGCGATTCCGCTCTATGTCGCACACCAGGCGTGGCATAGCTACACCGACGCGCTGTTCGAGGCGGTTTCGGGCCTCACCACCACCGGCGCCACCATGGTCTCGCACGGACTCGACCAGTTGCCGCATGCGCTGAATTTCTATCGCGCGCAACTGCACTGGTTCGGCGGCATGGGCATCATCGTGCTGGCGGTGGCGGTGCTGCCGATGCTCGGCATCGGCGGCATGCAGCTCTACCGCGCCGAGACGCCCGGGCCGATGAAGGACAGCAAGCTGACGCCGCGCATCACCAGCACGGCGCGCGCGCTGTGGGTGGTCTACGTGTTGCTGACCGTGGCCTGCGGCATCACCTACTGGCTGCTCGGCATGTCGCCGTTCGACGCCATCTGCCACGCCATGTCGACGCTCGCAACCGGCGGCTTCTCCACCCACGACGCCAGCATCGCCTGGTTCAACAGCCTGCCGATCGAAATCGCGGCGATGGTCTTCATGATGCTCGGCGCGTCGAATTTCGCGCTGCACTACACCGTCTGGCGCTACCGCGACCTGCGCGCCTACCTGCGCGACACCGAATTCCGCGCCTACCTGGGCATCATCGCCGTAATGGGCGTGCTGATCTGCGCCCCGCTTTATCTTTCCGGGGTGTATCCGGACCTGGGCACCGCCATCCGCAAAGGCATGTTCCAGCTGGTCGCCTACGGCACCGACGCCGGATTCTCCACCGCCGACCCTTCCGACTGGCCGGGTTATGTGCCGCTGCTGCTGGTGCTGGCGACGTTCATGGTCAGCTGCGCCGGCGGCACCGGCGGCGGCGTCAAGGTCGTCCGCCTGGTGCTGTTCACCAAACAGGCGATGCGCGAGATGCAGAAGCTGGTGCACCCGAGCGCCGAAGTCGCGATCAAGTTCGACGGCAAGATCGTCTCCAACAACGTGGTCTATGCGGTTGGCGGCTTCTTCTCGATGTACATCGGCTCCACCGTACTGCTGAGTTTCCTCATGATGATGACCGGCCTCGACCCGGTCACCGCCTTCTCGGCAGTCGCCGCCTGCATCAACAACGCCGGTCCCGGCCTGCACGCGGTCAACTCCAACATGGCCAATGTCACCGAATTCGGCAAATGCGTGCTGATTTTCGCCATGCTGCTCGGCCGCCTGGAAATCTTCACCCTGCTGATCCTGTTCACGCCGGCCTTCTGGCGGCGCTGAGCCGTCCGGCCCGGAGCCGGCTCTATCCCGGCACTTCCTGTTTCTGCTGGCTTGACCAACGGGATGCCGACGACGAAGCGGCTGCGGGCGGTATTTTTTGTTGCATAACACCACGCTGAAATTTCAGTTATGCTTTGAATCAAAGTATAAATTCCAAACTTACCGGCTGTCCCCCCAAACAGATAAGCGAGCAAAACATCATGGCGAGCAACTTCACGAGAAACGTACTGCTGGTGACCGCAGTACTGGCACTGTCAGCCTGTAAAACCGTCCGCAGCCCTGATCTGCCGTTTCCTGAAATCACGGTCAGCAACTTCACCGTGACCTGCAATCCGGGCAGCGTCGCCGTCGGCCTGACGACGCAGTGCACCGCCACCGGCGCGACCTGCACCACCACGACCTTCGACGCGCAGGGCAACGCGACCAAAACCACCCAGGCCTGCCCGGCCACGCAGTGGTCGGCCAATCCCACCACGGTCGGCACGATCGACAACACCGGCACGCTCACCGGCGTCAGCCCGGGCACAGTGGCCGTCACCGGCAACATCAACGGCACCACCAGCACGACCAACGTCACGGTCACCGCGGCCTGCGCCAAGAGCGTCTCGGTCGTGGCTTCGCCGGCCAACACCTCGATTCCCGCCGGTCAATCGCAGCGCTATATCCTCAGGGCGACCCTGAGCGATGGCACCCTCGGCGACGTCTCGGCCAGCACCGACTGGAGCCTGAACCCGAGTGATGCCGCCGACCCCACCAAGGACACCGGCGTTGCCTCGATCCAGACCCAGGGCGCTGCCAACCCCGGCCTGCTGAGTTCCGACGCGACGCTGGCCACCGCCACCACCATCGCCATCAACGCGTCCTACTCCGCCAACGTCTGCCCCGGCACGGCTTCGCCGCTGACCGGCAGCGCCTCGCTGACCATCACGCCGGCCACCATCCTACCGACGGCCGATGGCCTCTGCATCGAGCCGGCGACGCTGGCCAACACCTTCACCGGCTGCCGCGCCGATACCGGCACCTGTGATGTCAGTGCTCAGCCGTTCAGCCTCAATGCCGGCCAGACGCAGCAGTTCAACCTGCGCGCGCGCTACAACAACGGCCAGGAATGCAGCGTCAATACCAGCGCCAGCACGACCTGGGGTTCGTCCAGCACGGCGATCCTCGGGGTCAGCAACACCGGCCTCGCCACCGGCGCAGCACCAGGCACGGCCAGCGTCACCGCCAGCTTCGCCCAGCCCGCGCCTAATCCTGTGGCCACCGCCACGCCGTACCCGGTCACCGTCACGGTCAGCCGCGTGCTGGGCAAGAACAGCCTCGGCGTTTCCGGCAAGGATTTCCCGACCGCCACCAACCCCGGACCGACGAAATTCGCCTGCGTCGGCGCCACCAATGCGGTGGCCGGCCTGCAGAACCCCAGCCAGTTGCAAGGCCAGCTGAACCTGATCGCCAAGGCCCGGCTGTGTGACGCCAACAAGGTCGGCACCGATGGCAACTGCACCTTCGCCGCCACCGACACGTATACCGATGTCACCAACGACGACGGCGTCACCGCCACCACACCCAACGCCAACCAGATCGTCTGGACGCAGGCGATCCAGTCGTCCGCTTATTGGGATGGCAGCAAGTGCGCCTCGTCCGGCGGCAGCATGCCCTCGGCCCGCGTCGGCGACAAGCAGACGCCTGCCGCCCGTTACCCCGGCGACCGTCACGTCGATGAAAACGGCGTGGTCTCGGGCACCGGCTCGCTGGTGGCCGGCTTCGCCTGCATCACCGCCCAGTACACCAACCCGGCATTGGGCACGGCCTCACCCATTGACGGCATGACAGTGCTGACCCTGCCGGTAACCAACGACGACCTGCTCAACCCCAGCGCCACCGACCCGTCACAGAGCCCCGAGCGGCTGTGCGACGTGCTGGAACCAGTGTTCGACCTGGGCGGCACCAATGACGGCAGCGGCGCCGTCACACAGATCCTGAGCACGGTGGTCGGAGTCGTGAACCCGATCCTGCAAACCATCGACAAGCCAGGCAACCCATCCCCCGTCACGCAGGTCACCAACCAGCTGATCACTGCGCTTAATCCGCTAACCGGTGCGCTGGTGACGCCAATTCAGCAGAACCTGCTGGGACCGGTGAACTCGACGGTGGTCCAGCCCCTTTATTGCGGACTGGGAACGCTCCTGAACGGCCTGCTGACGCTCAACCCGACCGTGGCGGCCGGGGCACAGGCCTGCCTGCCCGCACTGCCCTGATCCCGAACCTGAACTGAACACTGGAACCGAACCATGAATGTCATGCGTACATTGAGTATTGCGGCACTGGGCCTGATCCCGGTTTTGGCTTTCGCGCAGGTCACCAACCCGCCGGCTCCCACGTATTCGACCCTGGGGCAGGGTGCGACCGCAGCCGATGCCGGCGCGGCTCCTCAAGCTTCTTCCGATACGGATGCGGTCGCGCAGCCGCCGGACACCAGCGCCGACGATGCCGCGGATACCGATTCCGGCACAGCCCCCGCGAATGCGGACGCAGCGGCACCCGCAGCTGCGCCAGAGAGCGAAGAATCCACGGCGGCAGCCCCTGCTGCCACTCCGGCAGAAGCGACGGCACCGGTAACGGCGGCGCCCGTCGTCGCGGCACCGGCCAGCACTGCGACCCCCGCAGCGCCGCTCGCACAGCCGGCAATTCCGGAGGTGATGGACGATCGCTGGGCGATCTGGCCGATGATCGGCGGCGTCGTTTCCGATGCTTCAGACCTTGATCGCGGCATCAGCGGCGGAATCCTCGCAACCAAGCCCCTGTCGGATCACTTTGTATTCGCTGGTGGCGTTGATTATTCGTCGCTGAAAACCAGCCATGCCGGCAACTACAACCGCCTCACGGGTCGTCTCGGCGTCGAACTGTTTCCGGGCACGCCGTATTACGATTCCGCATCTTCCACCCAGCCTTTCATCGGACTGGGCGGCCATGTGTCGAGCGTCAAGTTCCTTGGCACGCAGCGTGGTGCCTACGGCCCCTGGGCCAGCGTCGGCATCCAGCAACGTCTCGGCGACTACACCTCGCTGATGCTGGAAGCGCAGTACCAGATTGATTATGTGCAAGCCAAGGGTGTTCTGCCGAGCGATACGTTCTATACATGGCAGCTGCTGGCCGGACTGCGCATCTCGCTGGGCAAGAAACCCTATGACCGCACCCAGGACAGCGACGGCGACGGCGTGCCCGACAGCATCGACCGCTGCCCCAACACGCCGCATGGCGTACAGGTGGACCAGTATGGCTGCCCGCTGGACAGCGATGGCGATGGCGTGCCGGACTACCTCGACAAGTGCCCGAACACCCCCAAGGGCGTGAAGGTCGACCAGAACGGCTGCCCGCTGGACAGCGATGGTGACGGCGTGCCGGACTACCTCGACAAGTGCCCGAACACGCCCAAGGGCATGCAGGTCGACAAGAACGGTTGCCCGCCGCAGGACAGCGATGGCGACGGTGTGCCGGATTACATGGACAAGTGCCCGAACACGCCCAAGGGCGTGAAGGTCGACGCCAATGGCTGCCCGCTCGACAGCGATGGCGACGGCGTGCCGGATTATCTCGACGAATGTCCGCACACTCCGGCCGGCGCCAAGGTCCTGCCGAACGGCTGCGCCCTCAAGGGCGACTGCCGTACGCCGAAACCGGGTGAGGCGGTCGACGCCAACGGCTGTGCGGCCTCGCACAACTTCATCCTCAAGGGCGTGAAGTTCGAGTTCGACTCCGCGCGCCTGACGCCGGGAGCCAAGCTGATCCTCGATCAGGTGGCCGAGACCCTGAAGTCGTATCCGGACATCGACGTCGATGTCGAGGGCCATACCGACTACATCGGCTCGGATTCGTACAACATGGGCCTGTCCGAGCGCCGCGCGGATTCGGTCAAGGATTACCTGGCCAACGCCGGCGTCAAGGCCAAGCGGATGACCCCGATCGGCTACGGCAAGACCCGCCCGATCGCCAGCAACGAGACCGAAGAGGGCCGCGAGCAGAACCGCCGCGTCGAGCTCCACGTCAAGGATTGAGGACTCGTTTCTCACTGAAAACCCCGCCACGGCGGGGTTTTTTTTGCCCGATGCGCACGCCGGACTGTAGTGAATGGCTCAATGTCGAATAAACTGTCGGCGCTGCCGCCCGTCTCCCTGCCGGATTTTCCCGACCTCATGTCCGTATTCACCAAAGTCAGCCACAGCGAACTGGTCAAATTCCTTGAGCAGTATCCGGTCGGCGAACTGATCGGGTTCCAGGGCATCGGCGAAGGCGTCGAGAACACCAACTACTTTGTCGATACCGCCGACGGCCGCTGGGTGCTGACCCTGTTCGAGCGGCTGAACCACAACGACCTGCCGTTCTTCCTCGGCCTGATGGAACACCTGGCCTCGCGCGGATTCCCGGGCGCAATGCCGGCGCGCACGCACGATGGCCACAACCTGGTGACGCTCAACGGCAAGCCTGCCGCGCTGGTGCATCGCCTGATCGGCCAGAGCGTGCTGTTCCCGACGCTGGAGCAGAGCCGCGCGGTCGGCCGCGAACTGGGCGAGCTGCACGTGACTGCGCACACCTATGCCGGACACTGCGAAAACGCCCGCGGTCCGCAGTGGCGCCAACGCACTGCGCAGGCGCTGCTGCCGCACGTGGATGCGCCGACGCGCGCGCTGCTCGAGGATGAGCTGGCGGCACAATCCCGCCTCATGCTTGCGGCCCTGCCACAGGGCGTGATCCACGCCGATCTGTTCCGCGACAACGTGCTGTTCGTGGATGAGCGCCTGACCGGCGTCATCGACTTCTACTACGCCTGCAACGATGCGCTGATCTACGATCTGGCCGTGACGCTCAACGACTGGTGCTTCGAGCCCGACGGCCACCTCAACGCGGCGCGCTGGCAGACGATGACCGCAGCCTATTGCGCGCGCCGCACGCCGGAACCCGCGGAGTGCGCCGCCTGGCCGCTGGTGCTGCGCGCGGCGGCGCTGCGATTCTGGCTGTCGCGGCTGTACGACTGGACGTTTCCGCGCGACGGCGATGTCGTGCATGTCAAGGAACCGGAGCAATACCGGCGCATCCTCGAACATCATCGCAACACGCCGCCGCCGGCGCTCTGATCGCACACACCACATGGCCTCGGGGGAGGAGTCGGGCACATGAAAAAAACCGGACGGGGAACACGCGTCTTCTGGCTGCTGATGATGCTGGCCGTGATGATCGTGTCGCTGTGGGTGCCGCTCTACAACCGCGACGAGCCCCGGTTGGCCGGCATTCCGTTTTTCTACTGGTTCCAGTTCGGCTGGATCGTGGTCTGTGCCGTGGTCACGGCACTGGCCTACCGCGCACGCGTCTGAGGGACAGCCGATGAACGCAGCCGTTTGGGTGTTTGTCGCATTGTTCGCGCTGGTCACCGTGCTCGGCTTCGTCGCTGCACGCTGGCGCGCCGCCAGCCTCGATCACCTCGATGAATGGGGTCTCGCCGGACGGCGCTTCGGCACGGTGGTGACCTGGTTCCTGCTTGGCGGCGATCTCTATACCGCCTACACCTTCGTGGCGGTGCCGGCACTGGTGTACGGCGTGGGCGCGCTCGGATTTTTCGCCTTGCCCTACACCCTCATGGTGTTCCCGATCGTGTTCGTGGTGTTCCCGCGGCTGTGGTCGGTGGCCAGGCGTCATGGCTTTGTCACCGGCAGCGACTTCGTGCGCGCACGCTACGGCAGCCCGACACTGGCGCTGCTGGTGGCGCTCACCGGCATTCTCGCCACGCTGCCGTATGTCGCACTGCAGCTGGTCGGCATCGAAGTCGTGATCGGCGCGCTGGGCTTCAGCGGCGACCTGCCGCTGATCGTGGCCTTTACCATCCTCGCGGCCTATACCTACACCAGCGGCCTGCGCGCACCGGCACTGATCGCGATCGTGAAGGATCTGCTGATCTACATCACGGTGATTGCGGCGGTGGTGGTGATTCCGGCGCACCTCGGCGGCTACGCGCAAGTGTTCGCGGCGGTGCCGCCGCAGCACCTGCTGCTGCAGCCCGGACAGGGTGCGGCCTTCGCCACGCTGGCGCTGGGCTCGGCGCTGGCGCTGTTCCTGTATCCGCACGCCATCACCGGCATCCTCAGCGCCAACAGCGGGCGCACGATCAAGCGCAACATGGCGCTGCTGCCGGCCTATTCGCTGGTGCTGGCGCTGATCGCCGCGCTCGGCTACATGGCGCTGGCCTCCGGCGTCGGCACCGATCCGGCCTATGCCGCCGGCTTTGCGCAGTATGGCCCGAACTACGCGGTGCCGGCGCTGTTCCTGCGCTGGTTCCCGCCGTGGTTCGTCGGCGTGGCGCTGGCGGCGATCGCGATCGGCGCGCTGGTGCCGGCGGCGATCATGTCGATCGCGGCCGCCAATCTCTACACGCGCAACATCTATCGCGAATATTTCCGGCCCGACTGCACGCCGGCACAGGAAGCGCAGGTCGCCAAGCTGGCGTCGCTGGTGGTCAAGCTCGGCGCGCTGGCCTTCGTGCTGCTGCTGCCGCAGAAATACGCGATCCAGCTGCAGCTGCTCGGCGGCATTTGGATCATCCAGACCCTGCCTGCCGTCATCATCGGCCTCTACACCCGGCGCCTGCACCACGGCGCGCTGATTGCCGGTTGGGCCGTGGGCATGGCCGGCGGCACCTGGATGGCGGCGAGCCAGCACTTCAAGGCGATCTACCCGCTGCACCTGGGAGATTTCACCATTCCCGGCTACGCCGCGCTCTACGCGCTGTTGCTGAACCTGGCCGTGACGGTGGCGCTGTCGCTGCTGGCGCAGGCGCTGGGCTGGCGCGGTGCGGCCGACCAGACCGATCCGGCCGACTACGAAACGGACGAGGACGTCGCAACCGGCAGCGCATAACTGCCGGTGACCTGCGCCACCGGCCCGGCATCGTCGCCGGTGAACAGCAACACCTCGATCACCGCCGTGCGCCGCCCCAACCGCAGCATCCGCGCCTCGCCGATGACGTCGGCCGGCGCCGCCTTGCGCAGGAAATTGATGTTGAGCTGCGATGTCACCGCCATCAGTTGCGGCCCAACATGCGCCAGCACCAGTGCGTACATCGCGGTATCGGCGGCGGTGAACAGCGTCGGCCCCGAGATCACGCCGCCGGGTCGCAGCATGCCCGGATCGAACGGCAGACGGATGCGTGCCCGGCCCGGGTCCACCGATTCCACCCGGACGCCGGCATTCGACGCGGCCGGCAGAGCCGCGCGGATCAGGTCCTCCACGGCCTGCGCCGTCAGCTTCAGCGTCAACTCCATAGACCCAATCCCCTTACGCCATCCCAGATCAGTTTCAGCGACATGATCCACAGGATGACATGAACCAGCCTGCGGAAGCGCGCCTCGCTCAGATAGCGGTTGAGCCGCTTGCCGCACAGCGTGCCGAGCACCACGGCGAGCAGCAGCGGCCATAGCAGCGCGCCCTGCCGCAACGGATCGAGCCCGACGCTGGCGAAGCCGACGAGCTTCATGCCGTGGCCGAGGCACTGGCACAGCGCCAGCGTGCCGATCATGGTTTCCTTGCGCCATTCCGGCCGCAGGAACAGGCGCCCGACGAACAGGCCCGAAGCGCCGACGAACATGCCGATACTGCCGACCAGTACGCCGGCCAGCAGGTAGGCCCAGCGCAGCGGCAGCGGTTGCACGCGGTCGTGCACGGGGATCAGCGAGACGACGATCAGCAGCGCCAGCAGCAGCTCGATGATATGCACGTTGGCGTGCGCGACCAGCGGCGCGATCAGGAACGGCGACGGCGCGCAGCCCAGCAGGAACCAGCCGGTCGCGCGCCACTCGACATGGCGGAAATATGCCGCCGTGCGGGTGGCGTTGGACGCCAGCTGCACCGCCGCATGCAGCGGCACCGCCTGCGTGACGCTCATCCCGATCGCATAGAAGATGCCGATCAGGATGGTGCCGCCGCCGACGCCGGCGATGGCCGACAGCATGGCGCTGAGGCAGGCCGCCGCGGCAATCGCCAGCGTGGCCGGCGTCATCGCACCAGCACGGCGGCGAGTCCCAGCATCAGACCCATGCTGGCGATATCGGTGATGGTGGTCAGGAAGATGCTGGACGCGGTCGCCGGGTCGGCATCGAAGCGCTTGAGCAGCAGCGGCACCACCACGCCGGACACCCCGCTGAGGCTGCACGCCACGACCATCGCGACCAGCACCACCAGCGCCAGCATCGGCGCATGCGGGTTGCCGCCATGCGCGGCGGTCCACCACATCGCCGC
Organism: Stenotrophobium sp.; assembly: GCA_035565075.1. GTDB lineage: Bacteria > Pseudomonadota > Gammaproteobacteria > Nevskiales > Nevskiaceae > Stenotrophobium. The sequence goes on along the minus strand of DATMTG010000146.1, from coordinate 4,573 downwards.
GCCGGCAATGGCGCCGGTCATCAGGCCGTTGAGCGCGCCGAGCGCGATCTCCTTGGTAAACAGCCGCAGCACCGGCTGGCGCAGGATGTCGCCGAACGCGAATCCGCGCAGCGTGATCGCCAGCGCCTGGCAGCCGGTATTGGCGCTCTGGCTCGACAGCACCGGCAGGAACACGGCCAGCGCGACGATGCGTGAAATCGTGTCCGCGAACGAGCCGACCACGAACGCCGCCATGAAGGCGGTCAGCAGGTTGAGTTGCAACCACGGATGACGCATGCGGAACGCGGCCCACACCGGCGTCTCGAGGTCTTCTTCGCCGGTGACGCCGACCATGCGGCCGCTCTGTGCGGAGATCTCCACCATCTGGTGTTCGAGCAGGCGCCAGCCGCGCACCAGTCCGACCAGCGTGCCCGCATCGCAGACCGGGTAGACCGGGTAGTGCCGCTTGATGGCGTCGTGCGCGGCTTCCGCCAGCGGCTGATCGACACGCAGGCTGAACGGCTGGCGCAGCATCAGCATCTCGAGGGTCTGCTCCGGCTGCGCCAGCATCAGGTCGCGCATCACCACCAGGCCCTGCAGGCGGTTCTGCGCATCGACGACGTAGAGGTAGGTCATTTCATCGGTGCGCTCGGCGCTGCGCAGCCAGGCGATGGCCTCGGCCGCCGTGGTCTGCGGCGGCAACACTCCGCTAGCCGGCTCCATCATCTCGCCGACCACATGCGGATGGCTGCCATGCGGCAGCGGCGTCTGCGCGACGCTCGGCAGATGCTGGCGCAGGCGCTGCGCCAGCGCCGGGGGCAGCGCCTGCAGCGCCTCCTCGATGCGTTCGGGAGTTTGACGCGCCAGCAACTGTGCCGCGTCCATCGGCGCCCGCGCGCGCAGCTGCTTCAACAGCCGCGGCAACTTCTCATCGCTTTTTTTCGCCATGCCTTTTCTCCGGAGCTGGGCGATTCTGGCAAATCGCGCGGCGTCCTGCCTTGGAACCGCCCCCGGCCCCGGCTACGGCATCAGGCCGCCGGTTCGATCACCGGCGTCGGCGGCGTGCCGTGGCAGGCGGACAGGCCCAGTGTCGCCGCCGCCGGCGCGGCGAGGGCCGGCGGCGTGAGAAATGCCGGCGGCGACTCGAGATCGAGGAAATCCAGCAGGGTGTTGGCCTGGGCATCGCGATAGGTCAGCGCCGGCAGATTCCACTTGGCCGCAATGGTGGCGATGATCGAAGTGTGGTCGTGCATCACGTGGGTCACGGCATTGGGCTTGCTGTACGGCGACACCACCACCGTCGGCACGCGCAGGCCGGTGATGTCGTAGTCGCCGGGAATATCGTCCTTGCCCAGCTTTGGCGGGATGCCGTCGGGCCGGGGCACGCGCACCGGCGGCACGTGGTCGTAATAGCCGCCGTGTTCGTCGTAGGTCCATACCAGCAGGGTGCGCGACCACGCCGGCGAGGCCATCACCGCGTTGACGATGCGCGACACGAAGGCTTCGCCGATGGCGATGTCGTCCGGGTTTTCCTCCGATGCGCCCTGCGCGTCGTACTTGGTTTCGAGGCTGTTGATCTGCGCGATCACGTCGGCCGGCAGATTGGGAATCTTGTCGGTGACGGTCTTGACGAAACCGAACAGCGGCGAGCCGACCGTGCTGAGGATGTTGAATTCGGGATCGACGAACGACACCGCCGGCAGCTGCCCGGTCAGGCAGTCTACATAGAACTGCGCCATCGGCGAAAAATTCAGCGGGTGGTTCTCGAGATTCTGCGGCACGATCGCCAGCGCCGGCAGATCGACGAAATAGCTGCGCCAGCTCACGCCATGCTGGCTCATCTTGTCCATCAGCGTGCCGTTGGCCGGCCCCGGCAGCGTGAAGTTGGTGGACGTGTCGGTCGCGATCGTGCCCTGCGCGGTGCCGGAATAGAGGAAGCGGCGGTTGGGGTAGGTCTGGCACGGCGCGGAGGCAAAGCAGCGGTCGCCGACGCAGAAGGTCTTGGCCAGGGAATAATAAAACGGTAGGTCGCTTTCGTCCCAGTAGCCCATGGCCGAGGTCGAGGTCGTGCAGAAGCCGTCCATGCGGCCGCCGTTGATCTGCTGGTGCGTGCTGTCCCAGCTCTGCGTCACGCTGCCGGGCTGGCAGGTGCCCTGCAGGTGAAACGCGCGCTGCACGCCACCGTCGAGCGGGTTGCTGTTGCGCGGCTGGCCACTGGCATCGAACTGGAATCCGTCCGCGGCCGGCTGCCCGCGCTGCGCGAGCATGCCGAGGTAGTTGTCGAACGAGTGGTTCTCCATCATCACCACGACGACGTGATCGAATGGCAGAGAGGGATCCGCGGCGCCGGCGGCGCGCGCCATGTCCGGCAGCGAGTTCGGTCCGCGCAGGCCGGATGCCGGCGAGGTGCTGCCGGTGCAACCTGGCAGTCCGCCGGTCATCGCCAGCAGGGCCGCAGCGCTAGACTTCTGCAGAAAATCACGACGGGTGATGCGCTTGTTCATGTTGGTGTCCCGCTCCTGTCGCCGGCGCCCGTCTGTCGAGGGGCCGCTCCCCTGCCGATTATGGCGCGTGCGGATACGGCCGCCGCACGCTTGGGTCGAAGTTACTACTGCGCAGATTGACCGCGCCGGTCCGGACTGCCAGCATCGCAACCGTTGACCTCCAGGGATACCCCATGATCGCCGCCGATCTACTGACCGATGCCGCCGTGCGCCTGTGCCTGATCGCCGCCGGCGTGTTTTTCATGACCGGCCTGCTGACCGGCGTCTGGAAATACCACTGCATCCGCCATTCGCCCGAAGCGCAGGCGCCGGTGTACGTCGACATCGCTCACCGCGCGTCGCTGCTCTACAGCTTCGCGTCGCTGCTGCTGGCGCAGTTCGCCGCGCTGTCGGCATTTTCCATCTGGGTCAATTTCTGGGCGGCTGCCGCTGCGCTGAGTTTTTTCGCCGCCGCCATTGCCGGCTACATCTTCCACGGCCTGGCGCGCGACACCGACAACCAGCTGCGCGTGCCGCACCGCTTCGGCAAGGCGACGCTGCCGCGCGCGCTGGTGACGGCGTTCATGCTGCTGCTGATCGTGGCCGAAGTCGGCGGCAGTGCCGTGCTGTTCTTCGGCATGCTCAAGCGGATGAACGTTTTCTGACGCGCAGCGCTTCAGTAGACGTCGCTGATCGCCCGCATCACGTCGGAGCGCGAGATCTGTCCGACCAGCTGGCCATCCCTGACCACCGGAAAGCGCTTGGCCGGCGAACCGAGGAAGCGGCTGGCGACCTCCAGCATCGGCATGTCCGGCTCGACCGTGCTGACCTCGTGCGTCATGTACTCACCCACCTGCCCGCCCGGCACGCCCTCGTAGCCGGCGGCGAGGGCCACTTTCAGGCAATCTTTTTCCGACAGCACGCCGATCAGTTTTCCGGCGGCATCGACCACCGGCGCGCCCGACAAACGATTTTTCACCAGCTGGTGGATGGCCGTCATGACTTCCATTTCCGGGGTGAATGTCACCAGCTTGGTGGTCATGTAATCCTTGGCTGCGAGTGATGCCAGTGTCGCCATGTCGTATTTCTCCCCCGCGATTTATTCGGAGCCCTGCTTGCGGTCGGCCTAAGTTAGCGCGGAACGTGCAGCGTGCCAACCCGCTTTTTCCGACAGCGCTCCGTCAGCGATAAACCAGGCCGAGGTGCAGGCTGAAGTCGGGGGAACTGTTGGTCACGGCATCTTCCTGGAACACCAGGTCGAAGCCGACGCGCGGCGAGAATTGGTAGCTGCCGCCGAGGGTCAGCTGCAGGCCCGGCTTTTTCAAGCCGCTCAGTTCGGTGTCCTGGAACAGCGCCGTATGCGCGTAGACCTGGCTGCGCAGCTCCAGCGCCGGCGTCAGGTGATAGCCAAGTCCGCCGCCGGCGAAGGCGGCCCAGCGCCGCTGCAGGCTGGACAGCACGCTGGAACGGTTTTCGAGATTGCCGCCGGCGGAGACAAAGCCGTCGAAGCCGGAATCAGCCGCGAACGGCAGCGCCAGGTCACCCCACAGCGCCGCGCCGAGATTGCCGCCAGTGAGATGACTGCGGCTGCCGGTCGGCAGTTGCAGCATGCCGCGCAGGGCCAGTCCCGGCGACGCCTGCCAGCCGAGCCCGACGCGGGTATCGCCCAGCGTGGTGCCGCTGCGGGTGGCGTCGAGCAGGGTCACGCCGTCGCGCTGGTAGCTGTAGAGATAGCGGTTGTCGGGCGCGTACTGGCGGCCACCGTCGGGCAGGCCGAAAGCGCGGTGCCACTCCTGCACGAAATGATCCATGAAGCCGCCGCCGACGATCAGCACCGGCACTTCGATACTCCAGTCGAGCGCGTGACCCAGGCCCTGCCGGTAACTGAAGGCGAAGCGCGAGGTCTCGCCGTCCATCACCAGGTTTTCGTGCGCATTGCTGTCGGCGTAATACTCGGTGGTGAGGTCGTAGTCGCTGCGGACTTCGGACTGCCCCGCGCCCAGCACGCGGCTCTGTCCCAGCATCGGCAGCGCAAAGCTGCGCGCGAATGTCCCCTGGTTGAAGACCGGCAGCGCGTCCCATGCCTGCGCAGCGGCAGTGGCCGCCAGTGC
>DATMTG010000145.1:0-1525 GCA_035565075.1 Stenotrophobium sp. | reverse complement strand
GCGGTCGGATGTACAAGAAGGTTTCAATCTCGAGAAAGGTTCGATCCCTGTCAGGCTCGGCGTCGATCTGGGTCGTTACGACCATTGTGCCAAGGCATCGAAAGCAGCGTTTCAGCAAGCAGCACAGGCGCACACGCTTGTTCCGAGTATCAGCATGGCCCAAGGTCCTGCGGTAGAGGAATCGATTCGCGGTATCGTCAGCGATTTCTGGCGGGACGACAGCATGACCCCGCGTATGGCGATCATGCGCCTGGTGGCGCTTGGTCGCGAACATCGGAATGCCGGGAAATCCAATTGAACTCAAAGCACTATCACCCAGTGCTCGGGTATCGATTCAGATAAGGTCTTAATCCTTCCAGGATCGGCTCTATCGGAGCCCCTCGTTTCGGTTTGGCGGCGGTACATTGGGAATTCACCTCATGTGATTAGCCGCGAACACATGGCATCGTTCTCGACTTGCCTACACCCAAGTCGTTGTCGATTGCATCGTGAGGACGGGATAAGTCTCGCAAGGCGGTCATCGGCTCCCGGAATGTGTGTATACTCGGAATTTTTCTGATGTGGTCCCATGCCTGCTGATCAACAAGACAGAACATCGCCCTTGGCCAGCCGCGCCCGGCGCGTGTCTTCCCGCGACGTGGCAGCGGCGCTGCTTTCCCTGGCTGCCGTGCTCGGCGCCAGTCCCGTGTTGGCGCAAGCAACCAAACCGTCACCGCCCGCGGCCGCGCCCGTCAAGCTCGACACCGTCACCGCGCGCCGCGGCGACATCCGGCAAACGGTCGACGCGGCCGGCAAGCTTCAACTCCACAAATGGGCCGACGCGTACGCCCAGATTGGCGGACAGGTGAAAGCGGTGTCGGTCGCCATCGGTGACACGTTCCAGGCCGACCAGGCCCTGCTCGAAATCACGCCGATCCAACAACCCGCCAAAGTCGAAAGCAATCGTGCCCAGATGGCCCGGCTGCAGGCGGACCTGGCCGACCAGCGCGCGCAACTGGAATTCGCCCAGCTTCAGTTCAAGCGCCAGACCCAGTTGAAAGCGCAAAACGCGACCCGCGAGGAGGCCTTCGAATCGGCGCGGATGAACGCGGCATCGGCAACCGCGCGCGTCGATGCGATCACGGCGCAGATCCACGAACTCGAAGCAACCTTGAAACTCGATGAGGAAGCGCGTCAGAAAACGCTGGTGAGGTCGCCGATTTCCGGCACCGTGGTGTCGATGGCGGCTCGCACGGGACAAATGCTCGCTGCCGCGCAACCTGCCGCGCCGCTGCTCCGGATTGCCGACCTGTCGGAAATGACGGTGGCCGCGCGCGTTGCGGAAAACGATGTGACGCGCTTGCGGCCCGGCATGGCAGCGAGTTTCACGACCCCTGGCTATCCAGGAAAACACTGGTCGGGAAAGCTGCGCCAAGTCATTCCCATCCCGGCCGACGGCACGGGCGAGCAGGGCAAGCAGGCCTTTTATACTGTCCTGTTCGAGGTCAAGAATCCGGATCACGAACTGATGAGCGGCATGAGTGCG
>DATMTG010000144.1:0-3504 GCA_035565075.1 Stenotrophobium sp. | reverse complement strand
CAGTGCCGCCACCAGCAGCCACGGGATGTTGCCGTTGTCGCAATAGGCAAAATCGCGGAAATAGTGGTGCGCGCTCATTTCGCCGCCGTAGACCGCGTTCTCCGCGCGCATGCGCTCCTTGATGAAGGCATGGCCGGTTTTCGACTGGATCGCGATGCCGCCGCCGGCGTTGACGATGTCGAGCGTGTTCCAGGTCAGTCGCGGATCGTGGATGATTTTTCCGCCGGGGTTCTTCTTCAGCAGCGCCGACGCCAGCAGGCCGACGATGTAGTAGCCCTCGATGAATTCGCCGCGCTCGTCGAACAGGAAGCAGCGGTCGAAGTCGCCGTCCCACGCGATGCCAAAATCCGCCCGGTGGCCCTTCACCGCATCGGCAGTGGCGCTGCGGTTTTCAGGCAACAGCGGGTTGGGAATGCCGTTGGGAAAATCGCCGTCCGGCTGGTGATGAATCTTGATGAATTCAAACGGCAGGTGCGGCGCCAGCGCATCGATCACGACGCCGGCGACGCCATTGCCGGCATTGACGACGATGCGCAGCGGCCGCAGGCGGCTGGCGTCGACATAGTGCAGGAGATGTTCGACATAGCCCTGCCGGTAGCTGCGCGAGGTTTTCCGGGGCGCGCCCGCGGCAACGGTCGCATGTGACGCGGCGACCTGCCGCTCCAGTTCACGCAGGCCGCTGTCGCCGGACACCGGCACGGCGCCGCCGCGCACCAGCTTCATGCCGTTGTAGTCCATCGGATTGTGGCTCGCGGTGACCTGGATGCCGCCGTCGATGCCGGGCTGCTGCGCGGCCCAGTAGATCTCCTCGGTGCCGCACAGGCCGATGTCGATGACGTCGACATTTTCGGCATTGAAGCCGTGTGCCAGCGCATCCAGCAGCGCATGGCTGGAATGGCGGATGTCGCGGCCCAGCGCGACGGTGCGCGGATGGAATGCCCGCGCATAGGCGATCGCCAGCCGGTAGGCGATGTCGGGATTGAGTTCGTCCGGCACCCGTCCGCGCAGGTCGTAGGCCTTGAAGCACGGCAGTCGCAGCGCAGCCTCGCTCACGGCAGCGTCCGGCCGTAGACATCCTCGAAGCGAACGATGTCGTCCTCGCCCAGGTAGGCGCCGGACTGCACCTCGATCAGCTGCAGCGGAATCGTGCCGGGATTTTCCAGCCGGTGCTTCTCGCCCAGCGGAATATAGGTGGACTGGTCTTCGTGCAGCAGGAATTGCTTGTCGCCGCAGGTCACGCGCGCGGTGCCCTTGACCACGATCCAGTGTTCGGCGCGGTGATGATGCATTTGCAGCGACAGCTTGCAGCCGGGCTTGACGATGATGCGCTTGACCTGGAAGCGCTCGGCCATCGCCAGGGTTTCGTAGCTGCCCCAGGGGCGGTACACCTGCGGATGGTCCTGAACTTCGGGGCGTTTTCCGGCCTTGAGCCTGGCAACGATTTTCCTGACGTCCTGCACGCGCTCGCGGGTGGTGACCAGCACCGCGTCCTTGGTTTCGATCACGATATGGTCGGCGACGCCGGCCAGCGTCACCAATCGCGACTCGGCGTGCACGAGGTTGTCGCGCGCAGATTCGAACAGGACGTCGCCACGCCCGACGTTGCCGGCCTCGTCCTTGGGCAGGGTGTCGAGAAAACTCCAGCTGCCGACGTCGTCCCAGCCGGCGTCCAGCGGCACCAGCGCCGCCTGCGTGGTTTTTTCCATCACCGCGTAATCGATCGACTCGGCGCGCGCCGATGCGAATGCCTCGGCATCGAGCCGGATGAAATCGAGATCGCGCCGGCTCCGCTGCAGCGCCCTGGCGGTGGCGTCGTGCATCCCGGGCTCGAGCTTCTGCAATTCGGCGAGGAACGCGCCCGCCTGAAACACGAAGATGCCGCCGTTCCAGAAATAGCTGCCGTCGTCGATGAAACCCTGCGCGCGCGCGGCATCCGGCTTCTCGACGAAGCTTGCGATCTCGCGCACTCCGGCACTGAGCTCGGCGCCGGCCTTGATGTAGCCGAATCCGGTTTCCGCCCGCGTCGGCTGGATGCCGAACGCGACGATGCGCCCCGCCGCCGCGGACTGGCGGGCGATCTGCACGGCCTGGCGAAACCGCCCGGCATCGGCCACGACATGGTCGGAGGGCATCAGCAGCACCACGGTCTGCGCGCCATATTGCGCCACCGCGTGATGCGCCGCGACCGCCGCCGCCGGAGCGGTGTTGCGGCCCTCGGACTCGAGAATCACCGTTGCGCCGCCGATGCCGGCCTCGAGCAACTGCTCGGCGACGATGAAGCGGTGGCGCTCGCCGCAGATCGCCAGCGGCGGCAGCACGGCATCGAAGTCCCGGACGCGCAGCGCGGTGTCCTGGAGCAGGGTCCGCTCGCCCAGCAGTTTCAGGAACTGCTTGGGATACTGCTCGCGCGACAGCGGCCACAGGCGCGTGCCCGAACCGCCCGCGAGAAAAACGGGGAGCAAGGCTGTCATCGGATGCTCATGATCGTCAGGGCGCCGGCCAGGGGCTCAGCCCGCCAGCAACTGGCCGATGCGCCGATCCTTCTCGGCCCACAGCGCCGCCACCCAGGTCTGGAAACGTCTGCGGAATTCAGGATCGGTTTCATAGTCGCCGGTGTAGAACTCATGCGGCATTTTGAGTGTTTTGACTTCGATAATCACCTTGCGCATCCGGCCGCAGGCGAATTGCCAGAAGCCCACCGCACCACCGGGATAGACGATGGTGACATCCAGCAGCGAATTGAGCCGTTCGCCCAGCGCCGACACGGTAAAGGCGAAGCCGCCCGCCTTGGGCTTGAGCAGGTGAGCATAGGGCGACTGCTGCCGGTCGTGTTTTTCCGGCGTGTAGCGCGTGCCCTCGAGGAAATTCAGGATCAGCGCCGGCTGGTTGGCGAAGGCTTCGCAGGCCTTGCGCGTGGTTTCGAGGTCCTTGCCCTTGAGCGCCGGATTTTTCGCGATCTGCTCCTTGGTGTAGCGCTTCATGAACGGGAAATCGAGTCCCCACCACGCCAGCCCGAGCACCGGCACCCAGATCAGTTCCTGCTTGATGAAGAACTTGAAGAATGGCGCCTTGCGCCCGAACGCGACCATCAGCACGAAGATGTCGTTCCAGGTCTGGTGATTGGCGCAGACCAGGTACTGTCCCCTGGGATCCACCGGCGCGTCCATGCGGATGTCCCAGCTGATCGGTTTCATGAACACTGCGCACAGCCAGGTATTCACCGCCGCCCAGTGCTGCGCCAGCCACGCCACCAGCCGCGAGAGGCGATCGCGCAGCGCCGTGCGCCTGGGCGTCAGCACCTTCAGCAGGATGGCGGCGTACACCACCGTCGCCCAGCACAGCGTGTTGAACATGAACAGCAGCATGATGATGACGCCATGCACCGGCGCCGGCAAAAATCTCAGCATGGTGAATCCTTCTCCCCTGTTGCAGTCCGTTTCAGCATAGCGGCAGACGCCGAAAAGCCCCACCCGCTGTGCAGGTCATGGCTTGAAATGTTGTTAT
>DATMTG010000143.1:0-9654 GCA_035565075.1 Stenotrophobium sp. | reverse complement strand
CCAGACGGTGCCGCGGATCAGGGTTTTCGCTGACGGCGCTTGTGCGGCGCGCTCGACGGCGCTTCGTGCAGCAGGTCGAGCATCAGTTCCAGGCGGTCGCCGAGGAAACGGTTGGCGGAGCGCTCCATCGCGCGCGCCACTTCCGAGTCCACCGCCTGCATCGCCAGCGGCCGCAGTTTCCAGATCAGTTCCGCCAGTCTTGCGGTCTCCTCGGGCGGCGGCACGCTGCCGGCGCCGTAGCGGTCGAACACGTACTTGGCGATCAGTTGCACCAGTGCGTCAGCAACGCGCTCGACATTGGCGCGCAGGCCCTGGATCACGTCCAGCAATTCGTCCAGCGGCACGCCTTCGCGCGCCAGCGTGGCGCCGGCGTCGAGCAGCTTCATGCTCGGCACGTGCGCGCGCAGGCCTTCGCGCTGGATCACGCCCAGCGACTTGGCCTTGGCCAGGGTGCTGGGCTTGAGCTCGGTGCCGAACATTTCGGTCAGCTGCTTGATGGTCAGTGTCGTCGGCGCCTCGTCGGTCCACGGACTGGTCAGCGCGCTTTCCAGTCCCAGCAGCTTGGCGATGTCGTGGCCGCCTTCCCAGGCGCCGATCAGCTCGCGCACGTTGGCCAGCGAATAGCCGCGCTCGAGCATGCGGCCGATGACGCGCAGGCGGCCGAGATGCGCCTGGGTGTAGATGCCGGTGCGGCCGCGCAGCAGCGGCGCCGGCAGCAGGCCGCGCTCGCGGTAGACGCGTACATTGCGCACGGTGGTGCCGGCCTCGCGCGCGAGTTCGTCGATCGAGAATTCCGAACGCAGAGTGCCCGGCGCGGCCTGTGGCGCCTTGCTGAAACCCGCGGTGGATTTCCTGCGGAACGGGTTGCGGATGCGGGATGTGGGGTCCGTCATGGGCGGTCTCGTGACGACGTCCTGCAGGACAAGTCGGGCGATGACTACAGGTTTAAGGCGTTAGCTGATGAATCATAACAACCGTTCGCCCGGCATGCTTGCATCTGTACTCGAGGGTACAGTATTCTACCGCCCCGACTGACCATTCGGTCAGTGCCATCACGATATCCGCCATGCCCGCAGCCGCAAAGAAAGCCAAGCCCAAAGGCGTGCCGCCGGTCGCCGGCCACTGCGCGACGCTGTGTCCCGGACATGCGCAGGTGCTGGAGTCGGCCAAGGCGCTGTTCTCGCGGCACGGCTACGACGCCGCCTCGATGAGCCAGATCGCGGCGCACGCTGGCGTCAGCAAGGCCAATATCTACCACCACTACGAATCGAAACAGGCCCTGTACCTGGCCGTGCTGCGCATGGCCTGCGACGAGCACGCCGGCCGCGTCGAGGCGATGCTCGACGACCCGATGCCGTCGTCGCGCAAGCTGTGCAGACTGCTGGCGGCGGATCTGCACGAGATGTTCGAGCGCCCCGAGTTTCCGCGGCTGGTGATGCGTGAAATCACGCAGCAGGGTGCGCGCACCGGCAAGGTGCTGGCCGACGAGGTGCTGCGGCGCGATTTCATCGCCACCCAGGCGCTGTTCGAACAGGGCCAGGCGCGCGGCGAATTCAGCGCCGATCTCGATTCTGCGATCGCCACCACCCTGCTCAAGGCGGCGGCCGTGTTTTTCTTCCAGAGCTACGAAGTGCTGCGCCATCGCCCCGAGATGTCGCACGCCGTGAAGCCCGACCGCTACGCCGAACTGGCGAGCGATCTCCTGCTCAAAGGCCTGTTGACGCCGCCGGCCAAAGCCGCTGGCGCTGCGGCACCGGCACGACGCACGGCGGCGCCCGCGCAGGCGGCGAGGACCTGAACCATGAAAACAATCCAATCCCACTTCGTACTGGTATCGACGCTCTGCGGGTCGCTGGCGCTGGGCGCCTGCGCCGTCGGCCCCGATTTCCGTGCGCCGGATGCGCCGCAGGTCAAGTCCCTGACCGCGCAGCCCCTGCCAGCCGAGACGGTGGCGACCGCCGGCGCCCAGGGCGGTGCCGCGCAATCCCTGCAGGCCGGCGCGGACATCCCGGCGCAATGGTGGCAACTGTTCCAGTCGCCGAAACTCGACGAGCTGATCAAGCAGGCGCTGGCGGCCAATCCGACCGTGGCGTCGGCGCAGGCCTCTCTGCGCAACGCGCAGGAAAACCTGCGGGCGGACTATGGCGAACTGTTCCCGGCGGTCGATCTCAAGCTCGGCGCGGTCCGCCAGCGCACCTCCGGCGCCTCGTTCGGCAATCCCGCCGCGGGCGGCAGCGTGTTCAACCTGTACAACGCCTCGGTCGGCGTGAGCTACGCCTTCGACATCTTCGGTCTCGCACGGCGCACGCTCGAGGCGCAGCGGGCGCAGGTCGAATACCAGCGCTTTGAACTGGAATCGACCTACCTCACGCTGGCCGCCAACACCGTGACCACCGCGCTGCAGGTGGCGTCGCTGCGCGCGCAGGAGGACGCCACCAACGACATCGTCACCTCGCAGGACGAACAGCTGCGGGTGATCCGCAAGCAGCTGGAGCTGGGCGCGGTCGGCAAGAGCGACGTGCTGGCGGTCGCAGCGCAGGCGGCCAGTACGCGGGCGACGCTGCCGCCGATCCAGAAAAGGCTGGCGCAGGCCCAGAACCAGCTCGCCACCTATGTCGGGCAATTGCCCGGAAGCTTCGCGCCGGTGACGCTCGATCTGGCCGATCTCAAGCTGCCGCAGCAATTGCCGCTGAGCCTGCCGTCGGCGCTGGTGCGCCAGCGTCCGGACGTGCGCGCCGCCGAAGCGCTGCTGCATCAGGCCAGCGCCGGCGTTGGCATCGCCACCGCCAACCTGCTGCCGCAGATCACGATCAGCGGCAGCTACGGCCGCCAGTCCGCCGGCGGCGGCGACCTGTTCAATCCTGCCAACGCCATCTGGAATATCGGCGCCGGCCTGTTGCAGCCGGTGTTTCATGCCGGTGAGCTGACGGCCAAGCGGCGCGCCGCCATCGCCAGTTACGACAAGGCGCTGGCCGATTACAGGAACGTGGTCGGCCTTGCGTTCCAGAATGTCGCCGACGTGCTGGTCGCGCTCGACGCCGATGCCAACGCGCTGAAGGCGCAATACGCCGCCTACGACGCGGCCGACAACAGCTTGCAGCTGCTGCAAAAGCAGTACCAGCTCGGCGCGGTCAGCTACCTCAACCTGCTTGATGCGCAGCGCCAGTATCAACAGGCGCGCATCGCCTATGTCGAGGCCGCGGCCACCCGCTACCAGGACACCGCGGCGCTGTTCCAGGCGCTGGGCGGCGGCTGGTGGAACCGCGACGCCGGCGACACCGCGGCCGGGCACGCGCAACCCTAGTTCAAGTCGAATTCCAACCCACCCTACAACCACGAGGATGCGCGCAGCGCGCAAACCGGACTGGAGATTTTTATGAAACGCTGGCTGATCATGATTCTGGGCGTCGTCGTGCTGGTCGCCATCCTCGGCGGCATCAAGGGTTGGCAGATCCACGAGATGATCGCGAGCTACAAGGCGATGGGCACGCCGTTGCAGACCGTCTCCACCGCCAAGGCGAGCTATCAGGAATGGCGGCCGCAGATCGACGCCGTCGGCAGCGTGCGTGCGGTGCGCGGCGCCGACCTGAGCGCCGAGGTCGCGGGGATCGTCGACGGCATCCAGTTCAAGTCCGGCGAGAGCGTCAAGGCCGGTCAGCGCCTGCTGGAACTGCGCGCGGCCGACGATATCGCCCGGCTCGACGCGCTGAAGGCTTCGGCGGAACTGGCCCAGCTCACCTACAACCGCGACAAGGCGCAGCTGGCGGCGCAGGCCATCAGCCAGGCGCAGTTCGACAATGACAGCGCCAACCTCAAGAACGCGCGCGCCGCCGTGGCCCAGCAGCAGGCGCTGGTGGACAAGAAAATCATCCGCGCGCCGTTCGCCGGCCAGCTCGGCATCCGCGCGGTCGATCTCGGCCAGTACCTCACGCCCGGCGCCAAGATCGTGACCCTGCAGCAGCTCGACCCGGTGTTCGTCGATGTCTACCTGCCGCAGCAGGACCTGGCGCAGGTCAAGGCGGGCGACGCCGTGACGGTCACCACCGACACCTTCCCCGGCGAAGCGTTTGCCGGCGAGATCGAGGCGGTGAATCCCAAGGTCGATACCGACACCCGCAATGCGCAGGTGCGCGCCGTGCTCAAGAATCCCGACCACAAGCTGCTGCCGGGCATGTTCGCCAAGCTCGAAGTCAGCGTCGGCGAAAACCAGCGCTACCTCACGCTGCCCAACAACGCCATCACCTACAACCCCTATGGCGAGACGGTGTTCGTCGTGATGCCCGAGTCGCAGTACAAGGCCGAACAGGCGGCCAAGGCCAAGGCCGAGGGTGACGACGGCAACGGCAACAAGACCGCTGGCGGCAATGACGGCAAGGGTGAAGGCAAGGGTGACGACAAGACCCTGGTGACCAAGCAGGTGTTCGTCACGGTCGGGCCGACGCGCGGCGACCAGGTCGCCGTTCTCAGCGGCCTGAAGCCCGGCGACGAAGTCGTGACCAGCGGCCAGCTCAAGATCAAGAGCGGGACCGCCGTGCAGATCAACAACACCGTGCAGCCGACCGACGACCCGAACCCGAAGCCGGTCGAACGCTGAAACCATAACCACCGGGCGCCGCCATGAAATTCACCGATATCTTTATCCGCAAACCGGTGTTGGCAACCGTGATCAGCGTGCTGATCCTGGTGCTGGGTCTGCGCGCGCTGGCGCAGCTGCCGGTCCGGCAATATCCGAAAACCGAGATCGCGACGGTCACGGTCACCACCGCGTATTACGGTGCCAACGCCGACGTCATCGCCGGCTTCATCACCACGCCGCTCGAGGCCGCGATCGCGCAGGCCCAGGGCATCGACTACATGAGTTCGACCAGCCTCAGCGGCGTCAGCACGATCACCGTCAGCCTGCGCCTGAACTACGACTCCAGCAAGGCGCTGACCGAGATCAATACCCGGGTCAACTCGGTGCTCAACCAGTTGCCGCCGCAGTCGCAGCAGCCGCAGATCACGGTCTCGACCGGCGAGAGCACCGACTCGATGTACATGGGCTTCTACAGCGAAACGCTGCCCGCCAACAAGATCACCGACTACCTGATCCGCGTGGTGCAGCCCAAGCTGCAGACCGTGCCCGGCGTGCAGACCGCGGAGATCCTCGGTTCGCGGCAGTTCGCGCTGCGCGCATGGCTCGATCCGGCCAAGCTGGCCGCGATGGGGCTCACCGCGGCGGATGTCTACGCCGCGATGCGGGCCAACAACTACATCTCGGCCATCGGCAGCACCAAGGGACAGATGGTGCAGGTGGACCTGACCGCCGGCACCGACCTGCATTCGGTCGATGAATTCAAGAACATGATCATCAAGGCCAAGGGCGACCAGCTGGTGCGGCTGAAGGATGTGGCCAACGTCATGCTCGGCGCCGAAAACTACGACTTCAACGCTTCGTTCGACGGCAAGCAGTCGGTGTTCATCGGCATCAAGGTGGCGCCAGACGCCAACCTGCTCGACGTGATCAAGGGCGTCCGCGGCGTGTTCCCGGAGATCGCCGGGCAGTTGCCGACCGGGCTGACCGGCAAGATCGTGTACGACGCCACCAATTACATCACCAGCGCGATTCACGAGGTGATCAAGACCCTGATCGAGGCGCTGCTGATCGTCACCGCCGTGATCTTCATGTTCCTCGGCGCTCCGCGCTCGGTCATCATCCCGGCGATCGCCATCCCGCTGTCGCTGATCGGCGGTTTCTTCGTGATGCTGGTGCTGGGCTACTCCATCAACCTGCTGACGCTGCTGGCGCTGGTGCTGGCCATCGGCCTGGTGGTGGACGACGCCATCATCGTGGTCGAGAACGTCGACCGTCACATGATGAAAGAGGGGCTGCCGCCGTTCAAGGCGGCGCTGGTGGCTGCGCGGGAACTGGCCGGACCGATCGTCGCCATTTCCGTGGTGCTGATCGCGGTCTACGTGCCGATCGGTTTCCAGGGCGGATTGACCGGCACGCTGTTCTCGGAGTTCGCTTTCACGCTGGCCGGCGCCGTTGCGGTGTCGGCGGTGGTTGCACTGACGCTGTCGCCGATGATGGCATCGCGCTTCCTGCGTTCCGAACACGGCGACAACCGGCTGGTCCAGGCGATCGATCGCAACTTCGACCGCACGCGCAGGTTCTATGAAAAACTGCTCACGGTCAGCCTGCGCAACTGGCCGGTGGTGGTGGTGTTCGGCTTCATCATCCTCGCGCTGATCGGCGTGCTGATGAAGATGTCGAAGCACGAGCTGGCACCGCAGGAAGACCAGAGCTTCCTGATCACGTATGGCTACGCCGAGCCCAATGCCACGGTGCAGCAGATGGGGCTGTACTCCAAGCAGATCTACGATGTCATCGACCGGCAGCCCGAACATCAGCACATCTTCCAGTTCAACGGTCTCGGCGGCGCCAATACCGCGCTGAGCGGCATCATTCTCAAGCCGTGGAGCGAGCGCAAGCGCAGCGCGACCGATGTCCAGAACGCGATACAGGCCGGCGTCAACAAGATTGCGGGAGCCACCGTGTATGCCTCGCAGCCGCCGCCGTTGCCGACCGGTAGCGGTGGCGTCAACACGCCGGTGGTGTTCGTGGTGGGCACGACCGAGCCGTTCGTCAACCTCGAAGAGGTGATGGGCAACATGCTCGACAAGGCCAAGGCCAGCGGCAAGTTTTATTACATCGATACCGATCTCAAGCTGAACAAGCCGCAGATCACGGTCAACGTCAACCGCGACAAGGTCGCGGCGATGGGCCTGACCATGCAGGACGTTGGCTCGGCGCTGGGTGCGATGCTGGGTGGCGGTTACGTCAACTACTTCAGCATTTCCGGCCGTTCGTACAAGGTGATTCCGCAGGTGGCGCAGGCGGATCGCCTCAACGCCGCCCAGCTCAACAACTACTACATCCGCGCCGGCAACGGGCAGATGGTGCCCGCCTCGACCGTGGTGTCGCTCAAGACCGAGACCATCCCGACGCGCATCAGCCATTTCCAGCAGCTCAACTCCGCGACTTTCAGCGCGGTGCCCAGCGGCACGCTTGGCGCGGCGCTCGATTACCTGAAACAACTGGCCAAGGACAATCTGCCGCAGGGCTACAGCATCGATTACGGCGGCCAGTCGCGCCAGTACGTGCAGGAATCCAGCGCCTTCGCGTTCACCTTCCTGTTCGCGGTGATCATCATCTTCCTGGTGCTGGCGGCGCTGTTCGAGAGTTTCCGCGACCCGCTGATCGTGATGATGTCGGTGCCGATGGCGATCTTCGGCGCGATGGTGTTCATTTTCCTCGGCGTCGAAAACGCGACGATGAACATCTACACCGAAGTCGGCCTGGTCACCCTGGTGGGCCTGATCGCCAAGCACGGCATCCTGATCGTGCAGTTCGCCAACGACGAGCAGAAAGCCGGAAAGTCCAAGCTCGACGCCATCATGACCGCTGCCGGCGTGCGACTGCGTCCGATCCTGATGACCACCTTCTCGATGGTGCTCGGCGTGATGCCGCTGGTGATTGCCAGCGGTGCCGGCGCCGTCGGCCGCAACCACATGGGCCTGGTCATCGCCAGCGGCATCTCCATCGGCACGCTGTTCACGCTGTTCGTGGTGCCGGCGATGTATGTATTCCTGGGGGCCGACCACCGGCACGCGAAGCAGGCCGATCCCGAAGGATGAAGGTATGCAAGGCCGCACCCGTTCCTTCAAGGCGCCCGGAGAGAGGCTGAATATCTCCGCGCGCCGGGAGCGGCGTGAGGAGCCGACATTGCCGGCGGGAACACGGATCGGCAGGGGCTCCCGCCCGGAGGATTGCGGACGGATACCCGCCGACGAGGCCAGCCGCTATACTCCGCGCCATCGGCACGATCATTGGGAGCATTCGGTGCAGCAGGAAGACCACGACAAGGGCTTTTTCAGAAGTTTCGGCATGGTGCTGGGCGGGTTGTTCGCGCTGTTCTTTCTTTGCATCGTCGCTGCACGCCTCATGACGCCCGCCGCGGCGCCCGACCAGGCCGAGCTGGCGCGGCTCGACCAGCGCACGGCGCCGATTGGCCAAGTCGTCACCGATCCCAAGGCCCTGATGGCGCTGGCGGCCAGCAAACCGGCGCGCACGCCGTATACCGGCGAGCAGGTGGTGACCAAGGTGTGCTCGGCCTGCCACCAGTCCGGCATGCTCGGCGCGCCCAAGATCGGCGACAAGGCCGAATGGAGCAAGCGCGAAAAAGCCGCCGGTGGCGTCGATGGCCTGGTCAAGATCGCGATCAAGGGTCTCAACTCGATGCCCCCGCGCGGCGGCGACGCCGACCTGTCGGATGCCGAGATCAAGGCCGGTATCGAGTACATGCTGAGCAAGTAGGCTGTCGATCCGCAGCATCCAGAACCGGAGCCAGGCGCTCCGGTTTTTTTTGGTGCGCTAAAACTGGTGGTGCCCGGTTTCGGAGCAGGCGGCGGCCGCGATGCCCTGAAAAGCCGCCAATGTGGACTGCGTTGCCACGAAAAAAGTTGGCACGGCCATTGCGATGTCACTACAGGCAATCCAGCCTGACGGACTTTCAAGGGGACATCATGCGTAAAAAACTCGGATCATTGACCGTTGCCGCGCTCGCGGCCCTGCCACTGGCCAGTCAGGCCGGTGCGCCGGCGCCGACCCTCGGCCAGGTGCTGGATGCCTCCGGCATCGCAGAACATGGCTATATCGATGCGGGCTACAGCGCCACCAATCTTGGTACGCCGAATACCAACAGCTTCACCTTGAACCAGGTGGCGCTGACCCTGGCCCGGCAGCCGAACGAGGGTTTCGGCGGCCTCGTCAACCTCTCGCTGGGCAACGATGCCAAATTCATCAACGCCGCGTATGACACGACGACCTCGAACTTCGCCCTCACCCAGGCCTATGTGCAGTACGCCACCGGCGCACTGACCGTGATCGGCGGTCGCTTCGTGACCCTCGCGGGCGAAGAAGTGATCGACCAGACCCAGGACGCCAACATCACGCGCTCGCTGCTGTTCGGTATCCAGACGCTGGTGCACACCGGCGTGCGGGCCACGTACAAGATCAGCGATCAACTCTCCGTTATCGGTGGCGTCAACAACACCGCGTTCGCCAGCGACACGCCGGCCGGAGTCGACGCGAATCCGCAGAAGGCGATCGAGCTGGGTGCGACATTAGCGCCGACCTCGAACCTGTCGATGGCGCTGTCGCATTATCGCGAAGCCTCGGGCGCTGCCACGGTGGGCGAGACCGATCTGACCGACTTCGTCGCCAATCTGCAGGCCACCCAGGCGTTGGCGCTGGGTTTCAACGCCGACTACAAGCACACGCAGTCGGGTACGACCGCAGGCTCGGTCCAGAAGGGCGCCGCGCTCTATGCCGGTTACCAGTTCTGCGACCAGATCAAGGGCACGCTGCGTGCGGAGTACCTGAAAGGCCAGGGCACGACGGATGGCATCGCCAAGGAGCTGACCTACACCGTGGATTATGTCGCGGCGAAGAATTTCAACCTGCTGGGCGAGTATCGCTATGACCACGCCGATTCCCCTGCGGGCAAGGCTGTGGGCAGCACCGTCGGCGTCAAGGCGATTTATTCGTTCTGAGCGGTTTTGGTGCGTTGCGCAAGAAGGGCCGCATCTGCGGCCCTTTTTTTGTGCAAC
>DATMTG010000142.1:0-3061 GCA_035565075.1 Stenotrophobium sp. | reverse complement strand
GCAAATCGACCCTGTCCAACGTGCTGGCCGGGCGCGAGGATTACCGCGTCACCGAAGTGACGGTGACGTTCGACGGCCAGGACCTGCTAGCCCTGCCCGCCGAGACGCGCGCCTGCGAAGGCCTCTTCCTCGGCTTCCAGTATCCGGTGGAAATTCCAGGCGTCAGCAACATGGTGTTTCTCAAGGCCGCGCTCAACGCCCGGCGCAAACACCAGGGCCTGGCGGAAGTGGACGCGATGGATTTCCTCACCTGGGTCAAGGACCGCCTGAAGAAAATGGGCATGGACGCGAAGATGATGCAGCGCGGCGTCAACGAGGATTTCTCCGGCGGCGAGAAGAAGCGCAACGAGATCCTGCAGATGCTGGTGCTGGCACCGCGCCTGATGATTCTCGACGAAACCGATTCGGGACTCGACATCGATGCGCTCAAGATCGTCAGCGAAGGCATCAACACCCTGCGCTCGCCCGAGCGCGCGACGCTGCTGATCACACACTACCAGCGTCTGCTCGACTACGTGGAGCCCGACTTCGTGCACGTGCTCGCCGGCGGCCGCATCGTCAAGAGCGGCGGCCCGGAACTGGCCCGGGAACTCGAAGAAAAGGGCTACGGCTGGCTGGAGGCGGCGTGAGCGCCACGCAATTCGACCAGGTTTTCGAACGCTGGGCGGCGCAGCTGCCGGCCACCGTGCGCACGGCGCGCGCGCAGAGCCTGGCCCGCTTCAGCGCGCAGGGTTGGCCGCACCGCAAGCTCGAAGATTGGCGCTATACCGATCTGAGCGCATTGGCCGACAAGCAGTTTGCAACGCCGTCGTCGTTGCCCGATATCGACATTGCCGGCCTGCTGCTGGACGGCTGCGACACGCATCTCTGCATCAACGGCGGCGATGGCGCATTGAAAACCCACGGCAGCGAGGGCAGCAGCGTCGTCGCGCTCAACGCCGCCTTCGCGCGCGAAGGCTTGCAGCTGCATCTGCCCGCCGACCAGACCGCCGCCCGGCCGGTGCACCTGCTGACTTATGTGGACAGCGCGCAGCCGGTCATGGCGCACCTGCGTCATGCCATCAAGCTCGACGCCAACGCGCAGGCAACCGTGATCCTGCAACACGCCGGTCGCGGCGATTACCTGACCACGCAGGTCACTGACATCGAACTCGGTCCCGGTGCGCAGCTCACGCTGTATCGTTTTCAGGACGAGGCCGCCGGCAGCACGCACCTGGCGCAGACCGATGTGCGCATGGCCCGCGACAGCCGCCTGCATTTCGTCAATGCCGACCTCGGCGAAGGGCTGGCACGCCTGGATTTCAACGTGCAGCTCGACGGCGCCGGTGCCGAAGCGGCGCTGCACGGCCTCTATGCGCTGAACGACCGCGCCCACGCCGATGCGCATCTGCGCATCCACCATCGTGCCGGCCACTGCAACAGCCGCATCGCGTTTCGCGGCATCGCCGACGGCAGCGCCCACGCCGTCCTCAATGCCAGGGTGATGGTCCACGAACATGCCATCAAGACCGACTCGGAAACCCGCATCGCCAATCTGCTGCTGTCGAAAAGCGCCGAGGTGTACGCCAAGCCGGAGCTGGAGATCTACAACGACGACGTCAAGTGCGCGCACGGCGCGACCTTCGGCCAGCTCGACCCGGACGCGATTTACTACCTGCGCGCACGCGGACTCGATTCGGAGATGGCGCGCGCGCTGCTGACCCGGGCTTTCGTCACCGAGGTGCTGGAACACGTCGGCCACGACGCGCTGCGCCAGCGCATCCACCGGCGCCTGCTGCAGAAGCTGCCGCAGGGCAGCGCGCTGGAAAGCCTGTCGTGAACGCGCCGCAGACCCGCGCCGCACCGCTGGACGCCGAGCGCATCCGTCGAGATTTCCCGATCCTCGCCGAGCGCGTGCGCGGCCAACGGCTGGCCTATCTCGACAACGCCGCCACCACGCAGAAACCCGAAACGGTGCTGCGTGCGCTCGACGATTATTACCGCCACAAGAATGCCAACGTGCATCGCGCCGTGCATGAGCTGGCCGAGCGCGCGACCGGCGCCTACGAAGCGGCGCGCGACACCATCGCCGGCTGGTTCAATGCACAGCGCGAGGAGATCGTCTTTACGCGTGGCACCACCGAGGCCATCAACCTGGTGGCGCGCAGTTATTTGCAGCCGCGCCTGCAGGCCGGCGACGAGGTGCTCCTCACGGCGATGGAGCATCACTCCAACATCGTGCCGTGGCAGCTCGCGGGCGCAAAGACCGTGGCCGCGCCGATCGACGATGCCGGCGAGCTGATCTTCGAAGAATGGCTCAAGCGGCTCGGCCCGCGCACGCGGCTGGTCGCGGTGACGCACAGTTCCAACACGCTCGGCACGATCAACCCGATCGCCGAGATGATCCGCGAGGCGCATGCGCGCGGCATCCCGGTGCTGGTCGATGGCGCGCAGGCGATCGCGCATCTGCCGGTCGACGTCAAAGCGCTGGACGTGGATTTCTACGCCTGCTCGGCGCACAAGGCCTGCGGGCCCACCGGCTTCGGCGCGCTGTATGCCAAGCGCGCGCATCTCGAAGCGATGCCGCCGTGGCAGGGTGGCGGCGACATGATCCGCACGGTCGGCTTCGACGGCAGCACCTGGAACGACGTGCCCTACAAGTTCGAGGCCGGCACCCCCGACATGTCCGGCGCGATCGGCTTCGCCGCCGCGCTGGACTACCTCTCCGGCATCGGCCTGCCGGCGATCCACGCGCACGAACAGGCGCTGCTCGAGTACGCCACGCCGCGCCTGTGCGAAATCCGCGGTCTGCGCCTGATCGGCACCGCACGCAACAAGAGCGGCATCCTGTCCTTCGTCATGGACAACGCGCATCCGCACGACATCGGCGCGGTTCTCGACCAGGAGGGTGTCGCCATCCGCACCGGCCATCACTGCACGATGCCGCTGATGCAGCGTTACGACATTCCCGCCACCGCACGCGCCTCGCTGGCGCTGTACAACGGCACCGACGACATCGACCAGCT
Organism: Stenotrophobium sp.; assembly: GCA_035565075.1. Taxonomy (GTDB): domain Bacteria; phylum Pseudomonadota; class Gammaproteobacteria; order Nevskiales; family Nevskiaceae; genus Stenotrophobium. Next base: position 56 of record DATMTG010000142.1, on the reverse strand, counting down.
GGTCCACGCGCTGCACAAGGTCAACCGCCTGTTTGCCTGAGCCTGTCTGGCGTCAC
>DATMTG010000141.1:0-2593 GCA_035565075.1 Stenotrophobium sp. | reverse complement strand
TGCGGCCTTCCGGGTCGTCGCGCGTCACCAGTTCGCCGACCCGTTTGCGGAACAGCAGCACCCGCAGCGGCTCTTGCTTGTGCATGAGGCGGACTGATTTTCCATCGACGCTGATCCGGTCGGTCAACTCGACCTTCTGTCCGGGCGTCGCGGGCTGGCCGTTGACCTTGATGCGGCCCTCTTCGATCCACTGCTCGATATGCCGCCGTGAGGCAACCCCGGCCGTGGCCAGCACTTTCTGGATGCGCTCGCTCAATGCAGGGTCGCTTCAGGTGCGGCGGCGCCGGCCGCGACCGGGTCTGCCGCAGCAGCGACGTCCGCAGGCCCGGCATCGGCGGTTTTGCCTTCGTGGCGGCTCAGCGTCGCTTCGAGCGCTTCCAGGTCCTTGATGTCCGGCAGGGCGGGCAGATCGTCCAGCGACTTCAGGTTCAGGTCGTCGAGCAGCTGGTGCGTGGTGCCGAACAGCGACGGCCGGCCCGGGACTTCCTTCTGGCCGACTTCGCGGATCCAGCCGCGCTCGAGCAACGTGCGGATGATGTTGGGCGACAGTGCCACGCCGCGCACTTCCTCGATCTCGCCGCGGGTGATCGGCTGGCGGTAACAGATCAGCGCCAGCGTCTCCATCAGCGCGCGCGACAGTCGCGGTGGCTTTTCCTGCCACAGGCGGCTGACCCACTCGGCATATTCCTGTCGCACCTGGATGCGGTAACCGCTGGCGACTTCCTGCAACTCGGCCGCGCGGCCCTGCATGTGCCTGGCGAGATTTTCCAGCGCCTGGCGGATGTCGCCCTTGCCGACGCCGAGGTCGGAGGCCAGCAGCCGGTGCAACTGCTCCACCGACAGCGGCAATTCCGAGGCCAGCAGCAGGGCTTCGAGAATCCGCTCGAGCTTGTCGTAGCGGCTTTCATCCACCGGGTTTTCGGCGGCCATCAATTCGGCGGCCTCGATCGTTTCAGTCATTTTCATTCTCCACGGCCGTGGCTTGCGGCCTTGCGACATCGATCAGCACAGGCTCGAACGGCTGGTCCTGCACGATGCAGATCAGTTCCGACTTGGCCAGCTCGAGGATGGCGAGGAAGCAGACCACGACGCCGGCGCGTCCCTCCTCCGGATCGACCAGGTCCTGGAAGCTGCGCGCGCCCTCGTGCAGCCGCGACAACACGTGCGACATGCGCTCGCGCACCGACAGCGGTTCGCGGCTGACCTGGTGGCGGCTGAACAGATCGGAGCGCTGCATTACATCGCGGAACGCCATCAGCAGATCGCGCAACGACGGTGCCGCCAGCTTTGCGCTGACCGGGATCAGCTCGGGGCGCGCCTGCGCGATGAACAGATCGCGGCCGACGCGCGGCAGCGTTTCCATGCCTTCGCCCGCGGTCTTGAAACGCTCGTACTCCTGCAGGCGGCGCACCAGCTCCATGCGCGGGTCGCCCTGCTCTTCCTCGTCGGGCGGCGGCCGCGGCAGCAGGATGCGCGACTTGATCTCGGCCAGCAGCGCCGCCATCACCAGGTATTCGGCAGCGAGCTCCAGCCGCAGCTCGTGCATGAGGTTGATGTACTGGATGTACTGCTGCGTGATCTTGAGCACCGGAATGTCGAGGATGTTCAGGTTCTGCCGGCGGATCAGGTACAGCAGCAGGTCGAGCGGCCCTTCAAATGCGTCGAGGAAGACTTCCAGCGCGTCCGGTGGGATGTACAGATCCTCCGGCATTTTTTCCAGGGTCTGCCCGTGCAGCTTCGGCAGCTTGTGCGCGTCCGCCGGTGGCGCGGCAGACTCGGCTGTTTCGATGAGGGCCTCGGTCATCGGGGCTTACTCGGGGATGAAACCCAGCGCATCGTGAACGCGCTGCAGCGTGGCGTCGGCACGCGCGGCGGCCTTGCGCGCACCCTCGCGCAAAATCGACTGCAAGCCGGCGCGATCATCGCGCACGGCGCGGTATTTCGCCTGCACCGGCTCGAGGCATGCGACCACGGCATCGGCCACGGCCTGCTTGAACTTGCCATAGCCTTGGCCGTTGTAGCGCTCGGCGATGCTGTCGAAACTCTCTCCGGTGGTGGCCGAGAGGATCGACATCAGGTTCGATACGCCGGGCTTCGCAGCGATGTCGAACCGCACTTCGTTGCCGGTGTCGGTGACGGCGCGCTTGATCTTGCGCACCACCACATCGGGCTCGTCGAGCAGATAGATCGCATTGGTTTCGGCATCGTCGGACTTGCTCATCTTGCCGGTCGGCTCCTGCAGACCCATGATGCGCGCGCCCACCGGCGGGATCATCGGCTCAGGCACGGTGAAGATCGGACCGTAGAGATTGTTGAAACGCATGGCGACATCGCGGGTCAGTTCCACGTGCTGCTTCTGGTCGTCGCCCACCGGCACTTTCTGCGCCTGGTAGAGCAGGATGTCGGCCACCATCAGCACCGGGTAGTCGAACAGCCCGGCATTGATGTTGTCGGCGTGCTTGGCGCTCTTGTCCTTGAACTGGGTCATGCGCGACAGCTCGCCGAACTGGGTGTAGCAGTTCAGCACCCAGGTCAGCCGCGTATGCGCAGGCACGTGCGACTGCACGAACAGCGTGTTGTGCGCCGGGTCGAG
>DATMTG010000140.1:0-9944 GCA_035565075.1 Stenotrophobium sp. | reverse complement strand
GCTAGGACAGGGCCCGCTCCGGGTAATCGGTGAAAATTCCGTCCACGCCCAGCGCTTTCATGCGCGCGATTTCGTCGGGCAGGTTGACGGTATAGACGTTGACCTTGAGGCCGCGGGCATGGGCGTCGGCCAGCAGCCGCGCGTCGAGGAATTCATCGCTGACATTGAGCGCGCAGGCGTCGAGTTCCACCGCGCAGCCGGCCCAGTCCAGCGGCACGCCGCAGAGCAGGACCGCGACCGGGATCTCCGGCGCGGACTGGTGGAATTCGTAAAGCTCCGGCAGGTGGAACGACGACACCAGCAGCTGTTCCGGCGGCCAGCCTTGCGCCACGGCGTCGCGCAGGACCCGGGCGACGGCGGCTGCGGTCCCGTTCCAGTTCTTGAGTTCGATATTGACGCCGGCACGCTGGTCGACGACGTCCAGCGCCTCCTGCAAGGTCGGAATCTGCTGGCCCTGGCCGGCGTCGAGCGCGCGCAGTTGCGCCAGCGTGTGCTGGTCGAGGCGGCCGCGGCCGTTGGTGGTGCGCTCCAGCCGCAGGTCGTGCATCAACAGCAGTTCGCCATCGTGCAACTGCACGTCGAACTCCAGCCAGTGCGCGCCAAGCTGGATCCCGGTTTCCAGCGCCAGCAGCGTGTTTTCCGGCGCATGGTGGCCGCCGCCGCGGTGGGCGATGATGCTGAACGACGCGTTGCCGGTCATGCGCTCTCCGGTTTCATTCGCCGACAGTGATGATCTTCATGGTGTTGGTGCCGCCGGGGCCGTTGAAATCGCCCTTGGTCATCAGCACGCGATCGCCGGTCTTGATGCCGTTGCAGTTTTTCAGGCAGGCCACGGCCTCGGTGCTGGGCAGCAGCGTGTCGAGTTGCGAGGGCACGAATTCGACTGGATAAACGCCGCGGCACAAGGCCATGCGGCGGCGGGTTTTCTCGTGGCGGGTCAGTGCATAGATCGGGATGCGCGTCTCGGTGCGCGACATCATCAGCGCGGTCGAGCCGGATTCGGTCAGCGCGATGATCGCCTGCGCGTGCATGTGGCGCGCGGTCCACGCGGTGGCCATGGCGATGGCTTCGTCGGTGCGCTCGAAGTGCGATTCGAACAACTTTGCATCGCGGCTGGGCGCTGTGGCCATGCTGGCCTCGGCGCCGAGGCAGACGCGTGCCATAGCTTCCACCACCTTCACCGGGTACTTGCCGGCGGCGGTTTCGGCGGAGAGCATCACCGCATCGGTGCCGTCCATGACGGCGTTGGCGACATCGAGCACTTCCGCACGCGTCGGGACCGGGCTGCTGATCATCGACTCCATCATCTGCGTGGCGGTGATGACCACGCGGTTCATCTCGCGCGCCTGGCGGATGATGCGCTTCTGCCAGCCCGGCAGCTCGGCGTCGCCGATCTCGACGCCGAGATCACCGCGCGCGACCATCACCGCGTCGGAAGCGGAAACCAGTTCCGGCAGGTCTTCCAGCGCCTCGGCGCGCTCGATCTTGGCCACCAGCGCGGCGTCGCCGCCGGCGTCCTTCATCAGCGCGCGGGCTTCGTGCATGTCGCGCGCCGAACGCGGGAACGACACCGCGATGAAATCCGCGCCGATCATCACCGCGTGGCGCAGGTCTTCCTTGTCCTTGTCGGTCAGTGCCGATGCGGACAGGCCGCCGCCCTGCTTGTTGATGCCCTTTCGGTTGGACAGCACGCCGCCGACCAGCACGGTGCAGGCGATGCGCGTGCCTTCGACGGTTTCGACGCGCATGGCGATGGCACCGTCGTTGAGCAGCAGCGTGTCGCCGGGCGCGACGTCGCGCGGCAGATGCTCGTAGGCGCAGCCGACCACGGTGTCGTCGCCGGCATTGGCGCCCAGCGCGGTGTCGAGCGTGAAGCGCTGGCCCTCGGCCAGTTCCACCGGGCCGGCGGCGAAACTCTCGATACGGATTTTCGGGCCCTGCAGGTCGGCGAGGATGCCGACATCGCGCTTGAGCGCGGCGGCGGCGGTGCGCACGGCTTCGGCGCGGCGGGCGTGGTCGGCGGCAACGCCGTGGGAATAGTTCAGGCGGACCACGTCGACGCCGGCGGCGAGCAGTCGTTTCAGGACGCCCGGCTCGTCGGTGGCCGGGCCCAGGGTGGCTACGATCTTGGTACGACGCATGCAGAATTTCTCCAGATGGAATTAGCTTACTCTGGCTGTTCGACAGCGTCTTGTCCTTTTTTGCGGACAACGGCCTGCGCAGCCGTCAAAATAGCCGGCAAATCCGCGAACCGGAACCAAAAATGACAACACTGGGAACGCCGCTGAGCGGCAAGGCCGTGCGCATGCTGCTGCTCGGCAGCGGCGAGCTGGGCAAGGAGGTGGTGATCGAGGCGCAGCGCTACGGTGTCGAGTGCATCGCCGTCGACCGCTACGCCGATGCGCCGGCGATGCAGGTCGCGCACCGCAGCCATGTCATCGACATGCTCGATGGCGCCCAGATCCGCCGCGTGGTCGAGCTGGAAAAACCCGATTTCGTCGTGCCCGAGATCGAGGCGATCCACACGCCGACGCTGCAGGCGCTGGAAACCGAAGGCTACACCGTGATTCCGACGGCGCGCGCCGCGCGCCTGACCATGGACCGCGAGGGCATCCGCCGTCTCGCCGCCGAGGAACTCGGCGTGCCGGTGTCGCCGTACCGTTTTGCCGACACCGAGGCCGAGTACCGCGCCGCGGTGCAGGCGCTGGGCCTGCCCTGCGTGGTCAAGCCGGTGATGTCGTCGTCCGGCAAGGGCCAGAGCTACGTCCGCAGCGAGGATGAGATCGGCGAGGCCTGGGAGTACGCACAGCAGGGTGGTCGCACTGGCCCCGGCCGGGTCATCGTCGAAGGCTTCGTGCGTTTCGATTATGAGATCACCCTGCTCACCATCCGCCATGCCGGCGGGACGAGTTTTTGTCCGCCGATCGCCCACACGCAGGAAGACGGCGACTACCGCGAGTCCTGGCAGCCGCACCCGATGAAGCAAGCGGTGCTGGAGCTGGCGCAGACGATCTCAAAAAAAGTCACCGACGCGCTGGGCGGCCGCGGCATCTTCGGCGTCGAGCTGTTCGTGCACGGCGAAGAAGTGATTTTCAGCGAAGTCTCGCCGCGTCCGCACGATACCGGCCTGGTGACGCTGATCTCGCAGGATCTGTCCGAGTTTCATCTGCACGTGCGCGCGATCCTCGGCCTGCCGATTCCCAATATCCGCCAGCGCGGCCCGGCGGCCTCTTGCGCGCTGCTGGTCGAGGGCGACCGCAAGGCGCCGGTGTTTTCCGGGCTGAACGAAGCTCTGGCCGAACCGGACACGATGCTGCGCCTGTTCGGCAAGCCGGAAGTCGTCGGCAAGCGCCGCATGGGCGTCGGCCTGGCGCTCGGAAAAGATATCGACGAGGCGCGTGCCAAGGCGCGCAAGGTGGCTGCGGCGATCCGCTGCGCGTGATGTCCCTAAAGTTAAGAAAACTCTGATTCAGCGCCACGAGCGAAGGCAGGTTGCGTGAGGACGGAGCGCAGGAACCGGAGCATACAGATAGCTATGTGAGGATTCCGAGCACCGCCCTCACGCAAGCTGCCGAGCGCAGTAGCTGAATCAGAGTTTTCCTAGATCGCCAGAGACAGGCTGGCGGCGCCGAACACGTCCGCGGCGGGTTGCCCATCGTACTCGCGGCTGCGGCGGGTGGCGGTGAAATCGGCCCGCAGCCGCTGGCTCAGCCAGACGGTGCCGCCGGCGACGAGATCGCTGACGTATGGACGGCGTTCCAGCCCCGGCGGCGCGACTTCACGGCTGCCATCGATGAAGCGGTTGTAGAACACGCGGCGCGTCTGTGCGCCGACGAACAGCGTGAAATCCAGGTACCGGTGCGTGGCGCGGCGCGCGTCGATGAAGGCGGTGCCGGACAGCGAGGGGCGAATGCGTTCCGGCCCGTAATCTGCACCCAGCGCGTTGCCGAAACGCAGCAGCGCGCCGGCCTCGGCGTAACGCAGCACGGTGCCGAGGCTCAGGCCGAATTCCGGCACCGCATCGAAGCCGTAGCCGTCGTCGCGGCCCAGCGCCAGCCGCCGGTGGTAGCTGTAGGAAAACTGGAAGGCGCCGCGGTTGCCGAGCTGCGAGTCCCAGCCATCGGCGCTGTTGAAGCCGAACACGGTGTGGAAGCCGTCCTGGATCTGCCGTCCCAGTGCGGCCGGGCCGACCACGCCGGCCTGCACTTCGAGGCTGTGCAGGCTGTGGCCATCGTTCTCCTGCAGCCAGTCGAAGCCGGTGTAGAGCCATGCAGCGTAGGGGCGATCGTGCGGGTCGGGCGGGACCGCCTTGAGATCGTCAGGCGTGAACTGGCTCTGGCCGAAAATCTGCCATTCAAAACGGCGTTGCGTCTGGGCCTGCGACGTGAACATCGGCAGCACCACGGCGAGCGCGTCGAAGCTGCGGCTCCACGCACTGTCGGCCGACAACTGTGGCGACAGGTAGGACAGCAGGGCGCCCTGGGTGTAGTGGCGGTCGTCGCGGGTGATGATGGCGTCGTTCTCCTCGGTCAGGGTCATGCGACCCGGATCCTGTGCGCGGGCCGGCAGCGGCGCCAGCATCAGCACGCACAGGGCTGCGCAGAGGATTCGCGCGGCCTGGACAGGCCACCGGAATGGCGTGGCGGGGGGCCTTGGAGTTGTTTGTCGCACGCGGGTTGGATGCGTGCCGTCGCGTTTGCGTTCCCACGGCGTCGCGTTGCAGGTCGGGAGTGGCCGGACACGCCGGCGACAGGGAAGATCACGCATATGGCGGCGATGCTAAATGATCGCCGTAGTCGTGCGCCAGCCGGTCAGGCTCCCGGTCGTTCGTAATCCGGCAGTTCCAGCCGGTCCGCCACCAGGCGGCCCACGGTCCAGTCGGCCAGCCATGGGATCGACATCAGCGCAGTGGCGTGGTTGCGCAGCCACAGCCCGGATGCGCTGCGCGGCACCATGAAGCTGCCGATGCTGCGGGTCGCACGCTGCTTGCCGTCGGCGAACGGCTTGAAGCGACGCTGATAGGCGGCAAATGCCGTCGTATGCTCGCCGTCTGCGCGCCTCAGTTCGCCGGCCAGGATATAGGCCCCGGCCATGGCCATCGACGAGCCTTCGCCGGCCAGCAACGAGGGGCAGAAGCAGGCATCGCCGAGCAGCGCCACGCGACCCTTTGCCCATTCCGGTACCAGGGTCTGGCTCACCGAGTCGCAATAAAAATCGCGACTCTCCCGCATCGCCCCGAGCGCCTGCGCCGATTCCCAGCCGTCGCCGGAATACAGCGCCGCCACCGACTCGCGTACCGTGGCTTCGGAGGGTTCAGCGCCCGCCTGGCTGCCGGGGTCCGCATATGCCAGCAGGAAACCGCTGCGGTTACCGCGCAAGGTGTAGCGCGCCAGCATGCGCCCCGGTGTGTTGTGACACAGGTAGATGCCTTCGTCGCGGCGTGCGTAACCGTCAGCCGTGAACGCCGCCACGCGATAGCCCAGGGCATGCTCGTACTGCGCATGCGGTCCGAAGACCAGGCGGCGCACGTCCGAGTGCAGGCCATCCGCGCCTATCACCAGATCGAAACGGCGCTGCGATCCGGAGCGCAGGCCCGCCAGTACGCCATCGGCATCCTGTTCGAGGGTGCTGATCGAATCGCCGTGAATCACCTCGGCATCCTGCACGGCTGCGCGATAAAGCTGTTGTGCAAGGTCGTACCTGAGGATGCTGAAAAAGCGCTCGCCCAGCGCCTTCTCGAACGCACGCCATTCGAAGCCGCCAACCCGCCGCGCAGCGGCATCCACATACTGCACCGAGCGGATGCGGTAGCTGGATTCGCGCAACGCCGGCAGCAGGCCCATGCGCTCGGCGACGGTAAAGCCCGTGCCCCAGAAGTCGAGCATGTAGCCGCCGGTGCGCGGCGCCGCCGCGCGCTCCAGCAGGGTGGGCCTGAAGCCGTAACGCGCCAGCCAGCAGGCCAGCGTCGGACCTGCGATGCCGGCGCCGACGATCAGGATGTCCCGGTTTCTCATGCCGCGATCATGCGAGCAGCGGCGCGCGGCCGCAACCCGGCCGGGACGCTCGCCTACGCGGGTCCGAGCAGTGGACTACCGCGCTGTCAGATGGGGCTTACACGTTGCAGATTCTGCAACTATCCCGGCCCGTTCGGGTCTACTCTACCCAAGCAAAAAAGCGGCACGGAAGCTGCGGCGGGTTTTCAATCTGCCGCGAACGGCAGATGCCCGGATCCTGCAACGGCAAGCGTCAGGTTTGCCACGCACCGGTCATCCCGGACCTTCCGCCGCAGCGAAACGAGGAGAATGCCGATGCGCAGACTATCGCCGATCGACGTCATGTTCCTGTTGCTGGAACGCCGTCACGCACCGTTTCATGTCGGAGCCCTGAGCCTGTTCCATCCGCCCGAAGGCGCGCCGCCAAATTACGCGGCGGCGCTGGCCGAGCGCCTGAGCCAGCAGACCCACGTCAGCATCCCGTTCAACCGGCGGCTGGCGGGACGGGCGGGCATGAACTACTGGGCGCGCGACCCGCATTTCGATCTCGCCCACCATTTCGTGCACCTGGCGCTGCCCAAGCCGGGGCGCATCCGCGAATTGCTGGCGATGGTCTCGCGCATGCACAGTGCGCATCTCGACCGGGCCTACCCGCTCTGGTGCACCTACCTGATCGAAGGGCTGGAGGATGGCCGTATCGCGACCTACACCAAGGTGCATCATTCGATGGTCGATGGTGTGGCCGGCATACGGCTGATGCTCAAGTCGATGTCGCCGGACGCCATAGCCTCCGCGGAGATGCCGCCGCCGTGGTCGCTGAAGCCTTCATGCAGGCGTACGTCGACCCTGAGCGTGCCGGCCGTCACCGGGTTCCGCGCGCTCACCGAGCTGGCCCTGCAAGGCCGCCATTCGGTGCCGGCGGTGTTCAGCCAGATCAGCCGCACGGTGAAGGATTACCGCGCGCGTCACCCGGACCTGGTGACCAGTTTCCAGGCGCCGCGCTGCATCTTCAACCAGCATATTTCCGGTTCGCGCCGCTTTGCCGCCGAGTCGTATTCGACCGCGCGCATCAAGGCCGTCGCGGAGCGCTTCGACAGCACCACCAACGATGCGGTGCTGGCACTGTGCGCGAGCGCGCTGCGCCGCTACCTGATCGAACAGAACGCGTTGCCGGACCAGCCGCTGATCGCCGCGGTGCCGGTCTCGATCCGCCGCGACGACAGCGAGGAGGGCAATGAAATCTCGATCGCGCTGGTCAACCTGGCGACGCACCTGTCCGATCCGGTCGAGCGTTTCATGCTGATCAAGCGCTCGATGGACTACAACAAGGCGCGGTTCAGCCAGATGAGCCCGGCGCAGTTGCTGGCCTATACCGCGGCGATGCTCGCGCCGGGGCTGATGACGCTGCTGCCCGGCGTCAAGCACGCGGCGGCCAATGTCGTCATCTCGCACGTGCCGGGACCGCGAGAACCCATGTACTGGCAGGGCTGCCGGCTCGACGGCATCTACCCGGTGTCGCTGCTGCTCGATGGCTTCGCCCTCAACATCACCCTGATCCGGCGGCATGACAAGGTCGATTTCGGCCTGCTGGCCTGCCGGCGCAGCGTGCCGCAGATGCAGCATCTGCTGGGCTATATCGGCGACGCGCTGAGCGAGCTGGAGGCGGTCGGCGGCTTAAGCGAGCCGATGGACTCGATCGGCAGCGCCCGGCAGCGGGCCTGAGGGCCGAGGGCCGCGCCCGGAAGCCCCTCCGGGGCCACCGTCGCCCGCGACGCCCGGTCCGGGTTTCCTTTGGCGCATGAAGCACGCAAACCCGCGCCAGTGTAGACTACGCGCCCTTTTTGTGCGCCGCATCATCGCCAATGATTCAGAACCTTCGCAACATCGCCATCATCGCCCACGTCGACCACGGCAAAACCACCTTGGTCGACAAGCTGCTGCGCCAGTCCGGCACGCTCGACAAGCGCGAGGAACTGGGCGAGCGCATCATGGATTCCAACGATCTGGAGCGTGAGCGCGGCATCACCATCCTGGCCAAGAACACGGCGATCCGCTGGACCGACAAGCGCACCAACACCGAGTACCGCATCAACATCGTCGACACGCCGGGACACGCCGATTTCGGCGGCGAAGTCGAGCGCGTGCTGTCGATGGTCGACTGCGTCTGCCTGCTGGTCGATGCCGCCGACGGCCCGATGCCGCAGACGCGCTTCGTCACGCAGAAGGCGTTTGCGATGGGCCTCAACCCGATCCTCGTGGTCAACAAGATCGACCGCCCCGGCGCGCGCGCACACTGGGTGATGGACCAGGTGTTCGACCTGTTCGACCGTCTCGGCGCCAACGACACCCAGCTCGATTTCCCGGTGATCTACGCCTCCGCCCTCAACGGCTACGCCGGCGATGATCCGGAAATCCGCGAAGGCAACATGGACCCGCTGTTCGAGATGATCGTCGACAAGGTGCCGCCGCCGGCGGTGGATCTCGACGGCCCGTTCCAGATGCAGGTGACGTCACTGGCCTATTCCAGCTACGTCGGCGTCATCGGCACCGGCCGCATCAAGCGCGGCAAGATCAAGACCAATTCGCCGGTGAGCGTGGTCGGCCGCGATGGCAAGGTGCGCATGGGCCGCGTGTTGCAGATCCTCGGCTTCATGGGTCTCGATAAAGTCGAAGTGCCGGAAGCGCAGGCCGGCGACATCGTCGCCATCACCGGCATCGAGGAACTCGGCATTTCCGAAACCATCTGCGACGCCAAGAATCCTGAGCAGTTGCCGACGCTGGTGGTCGACGAGCCGACCATGAGCATGACCTTCGAGGTCAACAAGTCGCCGTTCGCGGGCAAGGAAGGCAAGTTCATCACCAGCCGCCAGATTTCGGACCGCCTGCAGCGCGAGCTCAAAACCAACGTCGCCCTGCGCGTCGAGCCGGGCAACAGCCCCGACCAGTTCAAGGTCTCCGGTCGCGGCCTGCTGCACCTCGGCGTGCTGCTGGAAAACATGCGCCGCGAAGGCTACGAGATCGGCGTGTCGCGGCCGCAGGTGATTTTGAAGGAAATCGACGGCCAGATCTGCGAGCCGTTCGAAGTGCTGGTCGCCGACGTCGAGGAAAAACACCAGGGCGGCACCATCACCGGACTGGCCGAGCGCGGCGGCAAGATGCAGAACATGGTGCCGGACGGCAAGGGCCGCGTGCGTCTGGAATACGTGATTCCCTCGCGCGGCCTGATCGGCTTCCAGACCGAGTTCATGTCGATGACCTCGGGTACCGGCCTGCTGTTCCACAACTTCGACCACTTCGGTCCCAAGGCCGAGGTCGCCGGCATCGGCGAGCGCCGCAACGGCGTGATGATCTCCAACGAGCAGGGCAAGGTGCTGGGTTACGCGCTGTTCAACCTGCAGGAGCGCGGCAAGATGATCGCCGCGCCCAGCGACGAGGTCTACGAGGGCCAGATCGTCGGCATCCATTCACGCGAGAACGATCTGGTGGTCAACGCGCTCAAGGGCAAGAAGCTGACCAACATGCGTGCCTCGGGTTCGGATGAAAACATCATCCTGACGCCGCCGGTGCGTTTCTCACTGGAGCAGGCGCTGGAGTTCATCAACAACGATGAACTGGTCGAGTTGACGCCAAAATCCATCCGCATCCGCAAGAAGTTCCTCAAGGAGCACGAGCGCAAGCGTTCCGGCAACGATGGCTGATTGCCACGCAAAAAAACGGGCCGCGACTGCGGCCCGTTTTCGTTACGGACGCTTACTTCGCGGCCTTGGTCTTGTGATGCTTGTGGCCTTTCTTGTGGTGGCTGGTCTTGTGTGCCGCCGCCTTGTGGTGCGCGGTGTGATGGGCGGCGGGCGCCTTGGCCGCAGCAGGCGCGGGCTGGGTCGCCGCAGCGGGCTGTGCTGCGATTGCGGTATTGCCCTGCGCGAAGGAGGTCGCGGCAAACAGGCCGAGAGC
>DATMTG010000139.1:0-6533 GCA_035565075.1 Stenotrophobium sp. | reverse complement strand
CTCCGATCCGATCGAGCGGGTGACCGGTCCGGGCATCAAAATGCTGCATCGGCCACGCCTACTTCAACTCGGCCGAACTCTTGCCGAGCAGGCGGCGCGCAACGATGAGTTGCTGGATCTGCTGCGTGCCCTCGAAGATGTCGAGAATCTTGGCATCGCGCGCCCATTTTTCCAGCAGGCTGTTTTCGCTGTAGCCGATGCTGCCGCAGAGCTCGACGCATTTGAGCGCGATCTCGACGCAGCTACGTCCGGCCTTGGCCTTGGCCATCGACGCTTGCAGCGAATTGGGCTTGCGATTGTCCGCCATCCACGCCGCCTGCACGGTCAGCAGGCGCGCGGATTCATAATCCGCCTCGAGCTCCATGAACTTGGCGGCGGCCGCACTCTGGGTCAACGCCGGTGCGTCGTAGTCGATACCGACGCCGGCCTGTTGCAGCAGCTTGCGCGTTTCTTCGAGACTGGCGCGGGCCACGCCGACCGCCATCGCCGCCACCAGCGGGCGCGTGTTGTCGAAGGTCTGCATGACGCCGCCAAAGCCTTTTTCGACGTCCACCTCGGGACTGCCGAGCAGGTTCTCCTTCGGCACCCGGCAATCCACCAGGGCGAACTGCGCGGTGTCGGAGGCACGGATGCCGAGCTTGTGTTCCAGCCGCACCAGATCGAATCCCGGCGTGCCGCGCTCGACCACGAAGGACTTGATTGCGGCACGACCCAGCGACTTGTCCAGCGTCGCCCACACCACCACCAGGTCGGCGCGCTCGCCGGAGGTGACGAAAATCTTTTCGCCGTTGAGCACGTAATGATCGCCGTCGAGCTTCGCGGTTGTGCGGATCGCGGCGGAGTCGGACCCGCAGCCGGGTTCGGTGATCGCCATCGCCGCCCAGCGGCCGGCAAAGCGTTTGAGCTGTTCATCGTTGGCGACCGAGGCGATCGCCGAATTGCCGAGGCCCTGCCGCGGCAGGGTCAGCAATAATCCGACGTCGCCCCAGCATAATTCCATCGTGCCGAGCGCGGTCGACATGTTGCTGCCGTTGCGGTTGCCCGCATCGTCGGCTGCGGCGCTGCGGCGCACGCCGGTCGCGCCGGCACCGCTGTCGCTGCCGGCGTTCATGCCGTCGAGCAGCGCCGCCAGCATGTCCAGCTCCTTGGGATAGCTGTGCTCGGCGTGATCGTATTTGCGCGAATTCGGGCGAAACACTTCCTTGGCGACCTGATGCGCCTGGTTCACCAGCGCGGTGAATTTTTTCGGAACCTCGAGATTGATCATGACGACTCCAGATATGCGGCGCTGACGCGCTAGACCAGCAGCGCGCCTTCCATCACGCCGGCGGCGCGCAGATCGCGATACCAGCGCTCGACCGGATGCTCCTTGACGAAACCGTGCCCGCCGAGCAGCTGTACGCCGTCGTTGCCGATGGCCATGCCCTTGTCGGCGCACAGCCGGCGTGCCAGCGCCGATTCCTGCGCGAACGGCAGGCCCAGCTCGGCGCGGCTGGCGGCGCGCCAGGTCAACAGGCGCATGCCCTCCAGCTCGATGCCGATATTGGCCACCATGAACGCCACCGACTGGCGGTGGCTGATCGGCTCGCCGAACGCCACCCGCTGGTTGACGTAGGGGATCACGTAGTCCAGCACCGCCTGCCCGGTGCCGACCGCCAGCGCGCACCAGCCCAGGCGCGAAAGGCGGATGCACTCGGCGTAGACCTCGGCCCGGCCCTCGGCCAGCAGCGCGGCGTGCGGCAGACGCACCTTGTCGAGCAGCAGCATGCCGGTCATCGCGGCACGCAGCCCCATGGCCGGTTCGGATTGGATCGAGATTCCCTTGCACGATGATTCGACGATGAATAGCGCCGGCCCCCTGTCGTCGAGCTGCGCGGCGACGATGAACAGTTCCGCCCTGGCGGCGTTGGGGACCATCGCCTTGATGCCGTCGAGCAGGTAACCGCCCTCGACTTTGCGTGCGCGCGTCTCCAGCGCAAACGGATTGAACAGCACGCGCGGCTCCATCACCGCCAGCGCTGCGGCCGGCAGGTTGTCGCCGACGAATTCCGGCAGGTAGGTGGACTGCTGCCCGGCATCGCCCCACAGCACCAGCGCCGTGCTCACCGCCGAGGGTGCGAGGCAGGCGACCGCCAGGCCCATGTCGCCCTGCGCCATGGCTTCGGCCACCAGCACGCCGGTCATCGCCGAACGCTCGCTGCCGGCACCGCCCAATCCCTCCGGCACACCCATCAGCGCGATGCCCAGGTCGGCACTGGCCTTGAGCAATTCCGCGGAGATCGTGCAGTCGCGATCCGCCTGCGCCGCGGCCGGACGCAGCTGCTCCAGCGCAAAATCGCGCACCGCGTCGCGCATCATCTGCTGTTCGTCGCTGGGCGTCAGATCGAACAGGTCGCGACCCGCACTCCTGCCCGGACGCACCGGCTTGAGCAGCTTGCGGGCGCCGGAAAAACTGCGCGCAGCCGCGCCGGCCACGCGGAAACCCGCACGGGTCGCCTGATAGACGACGCGTTCGGACGTCTTGCGCAGGCCGAGCCGGTCGATCAGTGGCAGTCCCGCCATGCGGTTCAGGGCCTTGAGTCCCACGCCCATCGCGTTGTCCGCCAGTTTCATTTCCTGTGTCCTGTCGCCCGCTTGCGTGAAAATTTCATTTCCTGTTCCCTATCGCCCGCTTGCGTGAAAATTTCATTTCCTGTTCCCTGTCGCCCGCTTGCGTGGGGATTTCTGTTCGGCCGCCGGCAGTGCCAGCAGCGCGGCGTGGGTCTGTTCGAGGAAGATATCGACCAGGCGGGTGAATTTTCCCTGGATGAACGCCGGCGCCAGCAGGCGGTACATCAGCGGCACCGGGACTTCATCCAGCTCGCCGTTGACGCCAAACGTCAGCCGCGTGCCGCCGCCGGTTTTGCTGAGCTGGAATTTTCCGCCGATCTGGGCATTGCCATGCTTGCGCAAGGGCTCCCATCTCAGAAGGCCATTGCCATGATCGACCGCGTAGCGGGCGGCATAACTGACGCGGTGCGATATGCCCAGCGCCCTGGCGCCCATGGGATTCATCTCGGACAGGTAATCGCTCTCACCGATTTTCTTCAGGCTGTGCAGTTTCGGAAAGCGGCGGATCGTGCCCTCCACGTCGTGCAGCAGTTGCCGGGCCTGTTCATAGTTTGCGGGCACATCGAGACTGCGCTCGATGGCAAGGGCGATTTTCATGCTGGCTTCGGACGCTCGACTGCGCCGCCTCTTATGGACTCGACATGAGCGTCGCACAAGCATCGGCACCCGACGTTGGCCGCAGCGCGAGGCCTTGCGGCCCTGCGGTCAATGACCTCAGAGGCGCAGGCCGCCGTCCTGTATCCGCGCAAAAATCTCCGGCGTCAGCGGCTCGTATCCGCGTTCGCGATCGATCAGGATGTACAGCGGCTCGCCGACTTTTGCGGGGTCGAAACCCTCGGCCTTGAGCTCGACCTTGCGGAACTTGAAGGTCACGGTCAGTTCCTGCTGCTCGCGCAGGCGGATGAAGATCGGTACCGCGTAAGCCGGCAGTTCCGTGCAGAGATGGCGCGCCAGCGCGGCGCCGTCGAACTTGCCGCCGGCACAGGTCAGCGCCGCCATGCCGGCACGGCCGTCGGCGCCGGCGATCTGCACGCCATAGACCACTGCCTGCTCGACGCCGGGATAGCGATTGAGCGCGCCCTCGACCTCGGTAGTCGCCACGTTCTCACCCTTCCAGCGGAAAGTGTCGCCGGTGCGGTCGACGAACTGGATATGGCGGTAGCCCTGGTCGCGCACCAGGTCGCCGGTGTTGAACCAGCAGTCGCCTTTCTTGAAGACATCCCGGAGCAGCTTGGAATTGCTGGCCTTGCTGTCGGTGTAACCGTCGAACGGGCGCTTGTCGGTCACCTCGCTGATCAACAGGCCGACACCGCCCTTGGCGACTTTCTTGAGGAATCCCTTGGCATCGCGCACCGGCTGGTCCTGGTCCGCATCGAACTCGACGATGGCGTAGGTCAGCGGACAAAAACCCGCGGTACGGCTCAGGCCGAAACTGTTGACGAAAGCCAGGTTGCCTTCGCTGGCGCCGTAGAATTCGCTGATGCGCGCAATGCCGAAGCGCTGCTGGAATTCCTCCCAGATCTCCGGGCGCAGCCCGTTGCCGGTGATGACGCGCACGCGATGGTCACGGTCCCGCGGCGATGCCGGGCGATTGAGCAGGTACCGCAGGATCTCGCCGATGTAGCAGAACGCGGTGGCGTCGTAGTGGCGAACCTCGTCCCAGAAGCGCGACGCGCTGAACTTGCGGCCGATCGCCAGCGTCGCACCGGCGCCGAGCACCGCGCCCCAGGACACCGTCAGCGCATTGTTGTGGTAGAACGGCAGCGGGCAGTAAAAAACATCGTCACCGCGCAACCGCAGCGACATCAGGCCGACACCGGCCATGCTGTTGAGCCAGCGGTAATGCGTCATCACCGAGGCCTTCGGCAGGCCGGTGGTGCCCGAGGTGAAGATGTAGAAACACGGGTCGCGCTGCATGACCTCCTGGGTTTCCGGCGGATTGGTTGCCGGCTGGTCCGCGGCGGCATCGCGCAGGCCGAGGAAGCCGGCGGGGGGCTTGCCCTGCCCGTCCCACAGGAATCTCATTGCGCGATCCCTGTCCGGCGTGCACGGCGTCGATTGCAGCGCCTCCATGCACTCCTCGCCGACGATCAGGACCTGCGCCTGCGTCAGCTTGATGCTGTGCATCAGCACATCCGCGCGCTGGTTGTGATTGAGCATGCCGGCGATCGCGCCGAGCTTGACGATGGCGGTGATGCAGACCAGAACCTCGGGCCGGTTTTCCATCAGCAGGGCCACCGAGTGGCCCTTGCGCACGCCCTGCGCACGCAGCAGCGCGGCGATGCGATTGGCCCAGGCGTTGAACTCGGCATAGCTCCAGCTGCGGTTGTCGAACATCAGCGCCTTGCGTTGCGGATAACGCCGCGCCATCTGCTCGACCCGCAGGCCGATGGACCCGCGGCGGTCCCGCGACAGCGTCGCCATGTTCCACAGGCCCCTGTTGAGGGTCAGGGCATCCGGCAGGATCTGCAAAACGCCCTTGGCGATGGCCCCCGCCTTCACCACATCTGCTTGCTTGTTCACGCTGGCTCCTCGATAGGCGTGTTCACGGATTGTCAGACGGACAGCGCTGATGGTACGTCGCCAGCGCGGCTCTCAAACTCCGCAGGCTTTCATTGTAGGTTTGCGTCGCCGCATTATGCCGGTCCACCTGCTGTTGCTGCGCCGACAGTGCCTGATTGTATGCCTCGACCCGGGCATTGTGCGCATCGTGGCGCTGGTTGAAGGACCTGGCCTGCCGGTCGTAATCGGCAATCTTCCTGCTGCGCGACGCACCAGCGATTTCATTCTCGTAGGGCCGCGGCTCTGCGGCTGAGGGCTGGGCATCCAGCGCATGCCCCGCCGCCACGATCTGCAACTGCTCTTGCTGCAGCTTGAGGCTGTCGGCCTCCAGCTCATCGCCCTGTGCCTTGAGCCGCGCCGCCGTCGCGGCGATGGCCGCGGCCTCAGCCTGGAGCCGCGCATGTTCGCGTTCGAGCGACACGCGGGTCGCCGCCAGATGCTGCGCCTGTACCGGGCAAGCCTCCGCGGTCGTGGCCGCAGGCCCGTCCGCGTGCGCGACCGGCACCAGCGCGAGCAGCAGGCAGGAAACGATGGATAGAAAACGCATGGGTGTTGTCCAAGACACTGCCGGTACCGGCCGGTAATTAGCGTATCCTAGACTGCAAGGTAACAACACCGAGATTGAACATGCCCATCGACCTCCATTCCGCCCGCAACGCCAACCCCAATGCCCAGCCCGCTGCGTCGGTCAATGCCGGCGTCGAGTCCGGCCTGCACGACTACATGCGGGCGATCTACAACTACATGGCGGGCGGCCTGGCCCTGACCGGCATGGTCGCCTGGTACGCCAGCGTCAGCGGCCTGTACCTGGCCATCGCCAAGACGCCGCTGATCTGGGTGGTGCTGTTCGCGCCGCTGGCGATGGTGCTGTTCCTGGGCTTTCGCATCCAGAAGATGAGCCTGGCGACGGCACAGGTCACCTACTGGATCTACGCCGCGCTGATGGGCCTGTCGCTGGCCGGCATCTTCATGCTCTACACCGGCGAGAGCATCGCGCGCGTGTTCTTCATCACCGCCGGTACCTTCGGCGGCATGAGCGTCTACGGCTACACCACCAAGACCGACCTGACCCGCTTCCGTTCATTCCTGTACATGGGCCTGTTCGGCGTCATCATCGCCATGGTGGTCAACATGTTCCTGCACTCCAGCGCCCTGCAGTTCGCGGTGTCGGTCATCGGCGTGATCGTGTTCGTCGGCCTCACCGCCTACGACACCCAGAAGATCAAGGCCCTGTACGCCGCCGCCGATGCGCGCGACACTTTCGGCAAGAAGGTGGTGATGGGCGCACTGACGCTGTACCTGGATTTCGTCAACCTGTTCCTGATGCTGCTGCGCCTGTTCGGCGGCCGCCGCTGACGGCC
>DATMTG010000138.1:0-6482 GCA_035565075.1 Stenotrophobium sp. | reverse complement strand
GCGCCCGGAGAGATTCGAACTCCCGACCACCTAGTTCGTAGCCAGGTACTCTATCCAACTGAGCTACGGGCGCGCACTGAACTTGCCACTCCGTCGACCGGTTTCCCGAACCACCGAAGCGAGGAGCGGAATTATTCAGGGTCATGCCGCGAAGGTCAACACCTTTCGTGAATTTTTTTTCGCATGCGCTACCGGCATCCTGCCCTCGCCGCGCTTCGCCATGCGAAGGTCCCGTCGAACGGCGCGATTCCGGCCATGCGCAAACGACGAAGGGAGCGGACGTCGCCGCTCCCTTCGCATGATCCGACACTCCCGACCGTATGGACGTCCAGACGTCCGATTCAGGCATCCATGCCGGAGCGATTCTGGGTCGCCGGATCGCCCACCTTGCCCAGCGTGGAATCCCCGCCCTTCGGCGGCGGCGGAGGCGGCGTGGAGCCGCCGCTGGTGTTGCGATTCCAGTCGGCGGGCGGACCCGGCTGGCGGCCGGCCATGATGTCGTCGATCTGGTGCGCGTCGATCGTCTCGTACTGCAGCAGCGCCTCGGCCATCGCGTGCAGCTTGTCGAGGTTGTCGGTCAGCAGCTGCGTGCTGCGTGCGTAGGCGCGGTCGAGGATGCCGCGCACCACCTCGTCGATCTTGCTCGCGGTCTCGTTGGAGATGCTCTTGTGCTGGGTCACCGAGCGGCCCAGGAACACCTCGTCCTCGTCCTCGCCGTAGGTGATCGGGCCAAGCTCGTCGGACAGGCCCCACTTGGTCGCCATGTTGCGCGCCATCTTGGTGGCACGCTCGATGTCGTTGGAGGCGCCGGTGGTGACCTTGTCGGTGCCGAAGATCAGCTCCTCGGCCACACGGCCGCCGTACAGCGAGCACAGCTGCGATTCGATCGCCACCTTGTTCATGCTGTACTTGTCGCCCTCCGGGAGGTACATGGTGACGCCCAACGCGCGGCCACGCGGGATGATCGTGACCTTGTAGACCGGGTCGTGCTCGGGCACCAGACGCCCGACGATGGCATGGCCGGCCTCGTGGTAGGCGGTGAGCTTCTTCTCGTCCTCGCTCATCGCCATCGACCGGCGCTCGGTACCCATCAGGATCTTGTCGCGCGCCTTGTCCAGGTGGACCATGCGCACCTCGCGCGCGTTCTCGCGCGCGGCGAACAGCGCGGCCTCGTTGACCAGGTTGTCGAGGTCGGCGCCGGAGAAGCCCGGCGTGTCGCGCGCGATGGTCATCGCGTTGACGTCGCTGGCGGTCGGCACCTTGCGCATGTGTACCTTGAGGATCTGCTCGCGGCCACGCACGTCCGGCAACCCGACCACGACCTGGCGATCGAAACGGCCCGGACGCAGCAGCGCCGGATCCAGCACGTCGGGACGGTTGGTCGCGGCGATCACGATGATGCCTTCGGTGCCTTCGAAGCCGTCCATCTCGACCAGCAACTGGTTCAGGGTCTGCTCGCGCTCGTCGTGACCACCACCCAGGCCGGCGCCGCGATGGCGGCAGACCGCGTCGATCTCATCGATGAAGATGATGCACGGTGCGTGCTTCTTGGCCTGCTCGAACATGTCGCGCACGCGGCTGGCACCGACACCGACGAACATCTCGACGAAGTCGGAACCGGAAATCGCGAAGAACGGCACCTTCGCCTCGCCCGCGATGGCCTTCGCCAGCAGGGTCTTGCCGGTGCCGGGCGGACCGACCATCAGCACGCCGCGCGGAATCTTGCCACCCAGCTTCTGGAACCGGCCAGGGTCGCGCAGGAACTCGACCAGTTCGCCGACCTCCTCCTTCGCTTCATCGCAACCTGCGACGTCGCTGAAATTGACCTTGATCTGGTCCTCGCCCTGCAACTTGGCGCGCGAACGGCCGAAACTCATCGCCCCGCGGCCACCGCCGCCGGATTGCATCTGACGCATGAACCAGATGAACACGCCCACGATCAGCAGCACCGGCAACCAGCTGATCAGCAAGCCGATCAACGAGAAGCCTTCGGAGGGATCCTGGCGCACTTCGACGCCCTTGCTCTGCATCTGCTTGACCACTTCGTTGGTGGAGAAGCCGAGCATCGGCGCGACCGTGCGGAACGGGCTGCCGTCCTTCAGCTTGCCGCTGATGGTGGCCGGTTGGTCGGCGCTGATCGTGGCGTTGGCCACGTTGCCATTGTCCACGCTCTGTACGAACGAGCTGTAGGGCAGATCGGAGGAGGCCGCGCCATGCGGATTGAAGCTCTGGAACACGGTGAACAGGACCACCGCGATGATCACCCAGAGCAACACATTTTTCGCTGTTTCATTCATGCACGGTTCCCGCCCGGTGACACGGCGGAAGGCTTGAGCCCCACCGCCAGTGCGTACACCTCACGCGAACGCGCGCGGGAGGCCTTAGGTTTACGCATGGTTACGCGGGTGAAGTCCGCGCGCAAGCTGCGCAAGTAATCGTCAAAGCCGACTCCCTGAAACAATTTGATCAGGAACGAGCCGCCCGGCTTGAGCCACTGCCTGCTGAAATCCAGCGCCAGGTCGGACAGCGCCATCGCACGGATCTGGTCGGCCAGCGCCACACCACTCATATTGGGGGCCAGATCGCACAGTACAAGATCCAGCTTGTGCCCCTCCAGCCGGGCCTCCAGCTCGTGCAGTACCGATTCCTCGCGGAAGTCGCCCTGCAGGAAATCCACCCCGGCAATACTCTGCATCGGCAGGATGTCCAGCGCGAATACCTTGCCGCTGTCGCCCAGGCGGTTGCGCACCAATTGCGACCAGCTGCCCGGGGCCGCACCGAGGTCGACCACGCTGATGCCCGGCTTGAGCAAACGATCGCGCTCTATCAATTCCTCCAGTTTGTACACCGCACGCGAACGCAAACCCTCGAGTTGGGCTTTCTTCACATATTCATCATTGAAATGTTCGCGCAGCCAGACTGCGCTGCTTTTGCTGCGGGCCATGTCGTTTTTGGTGTGCCGATTGGGGAAAGGGGTGGTGCATGATACCCTTTGCCGTTCACTTACCGCGAATCGAGCACCATCGCATGGCCCTTTCTTCCTCGCAGACCCGCTATCTGCGCAGCCTCGCCCACGACCTGAGCCCGGTTGTCCTGCTGGGCAACAAGGGTGCCACCGAGGCCGTGGTCAAGGAATTGAACCAGGCGCTGGACATCCACGAGCTGGTCAAGGTGAAACTGTCCGGTGGCGACAAGGACGAGCGGCAGGCGCAAGTCGACGTGCTTACCGAAGGTACGCAGGCGCAGAAGATCCACCAGATCGGGCACGTCGTGGTGCTGTTCCGTCGCAACGCCGACGAACCGAAGATCGCATTGCCCCGATAGGCTCGCCGATGGACTTGTCGCTCGATCGTCCCGAAGGTTATTTGTTCGTTCGTCGCGTCGGTGCACGCGACATCACGCTGATCGACCGCGCGCTCGACAGCAGCTTCCTGCTTGCACCGGACCGGGCAATCGAGGGCTGGCCGGTGGATGCTGCCGACGCACTCGACGCCAGCCATGTCGAAGCCATCCTGGCGCTGCAGCCGGAACTCGTCATCCTGGGCACGGGCGAGCGTCAGGTCTTTCCTGAAGCGGCCTTCATGGCCGGCTTTCTGCGCAAGGGTATCGGCATCGAGGTGATGGACAACGCCGCCGCCGCTCGCACTTACAACCTGCTCGCAGGGGAAGGGCGTCGGGTCGTCGCGGGATTCATCCTGCCCAAGGCATGACGCCCGGCAGCTCGTGCGTCCGGCGGAATCGCGCCGCGCTCAACGCGGGGGCAGATAATCCAACGGATTCACCGGATTGCCGTCCCTGCGGATCTGGAATTCCAGCTCATTGCGCGTCGCACCGGTGGAACCCATCTCGGCAACCTGCTGTCCGGCGCTGACTCGCTGCCCTTCCTTGACCAGGCGCTTGCGGTTATGGCCATAGGCCGACAGAAAGCTGTCGCTGTGCTTGATGATCACCAACTCGCCATAGCCGACCAACCCGTTGCCGCTGTAAACGACCACGCCATCGGCGGCAGCACGCACCGGATCGCCTGACTTCCCGGCGATTTCAATGCCCGGAATCGCGTCCCCCTTCTGGAAGCGGCTGATCAGACTGCCATCGGCAGGCCAGCGCCAGTGCACGCCGCTTACCTCACGTGAGGCGCCGGCCGGCACGACCGCTGGCGGTGCGCTCGCCGTCGCCGGTGCCGGCATGCCTGCCACCGGAACCACGGCAGGTGCAGTGGCAGCCACAGCAGGAGCCGCCGACCTCACCACCGGCAGCGTGGCCGGCGGGTTCGTGCCAGTAGCGCCGTGTGACGGCGCTGCAACGGGCTTGAATACCGGGGCGGCAGCGGATGTTGCCGCATGGCTCCCATGCGCCATCGCCGCACCGTGTGCCGGCGTCAGGGTCAGTCGCTGTCCCGGCCAGATCGTGTACGGCGCGGCGATCGCATTCCATTGCGCCAGATCGCGAAAATCCACGCCCTTGCGGAATGCAATCGAGTAGAGCGTATCGCCTCGTGTCACCACATAGCTTCCGCCGGGAATCGGCGTGCGGGACGGCAGTCGGGTATCGGCATGTTGCAAGGTGCCGACAGGCTGTCGGGTGTAGCCACTGGCGCCTGCAGGCTCGACCACCACCGAACTTCGCATGGTGCCACAGGCGGCAAGCAGCAGCGAAACCGCCGGTATCACCAGCCATTGAAGATGTCGATCCATGCGTAACAGCATACCGATGCCTTGCGCGTTTTTCATGCGCGATCGATCTTCATGACTCTCGACGCTCAACGCAGCCAAAGCCACCACACCAGCAACAAGGCAAGCAGGATCAGTGCAGCCCACCCGATCCATTCGATGTACTTGTGCAGGATCCTTTCCGCGCGCTCGCCAAAAAGTCGAATCAGCAGCGCCAGCAGCCATACGCGCTTGCCGCGACCGAGTCCGATGCAGGCCAGGAACGGCAGGATCGGCACACCGATGATCCCGCACGCCCAGGTAACGAACTTCATCGGCACCACCGGTTGCAGCGCTGCAAGGATCAGCACGCCGAACATGCCCCAGCGATGCTCCTGCATCTGCAGGCTCAGCGTCGCCACGCCCTGCTCGATCGGTGCCGACAGATGCAATGCATCCAGCAACGGTCGCAACGCATGAAAAGCCCAATGGCCCAGCGCATAACCGACCAGCGCACCAAGCAACGAGAACAGCAGGCTGATGTTGGCAAAGAAAAAGGCCTTGTGCCGCTTGCCGAGCATCATCGGCGCCAACATCGCTTCCGGCGGAATCGGGAAGATGAATGCCTCGACGAAACTCAATCCCGACAGGTAATACAGCGCCCTTGGCTCGCGTGCCCATACCAGCGCGCGCGCATAAAGTGCCCCGAACAGGCGCATCAACCGATCCCGCCAAGCAGCGGCACGAAGCTGACCGCGCCGAGCTCCTCCTGCACGAAATCACCCTGGCCATCGCCACGCATGCGGATCAACGTCTGCCGGCTGGGCGAACCGACCGGCGCCACCAGCACGCCAGTGGGACTCAACTGGTCGAGGATCCTGGTGGGAATGGTGTCGCCGGCGGCGGTGAGGATGATCGCGTCGAACGGCGCCTCGTCCGGCCAGCCGAGCTTGCCGTCGTCGTAACGCGAACGCAGGTTGGTCAGGCCCAGCTGACGGAAGCGTCGACGCGCCTGGCGCAACAACTCCTCGATCCGCTCGACCGTGAACACCTGCGGCACCAGCGCGGACAGGATCGCCGCCTGGTAACCCGAACCGGTACCGATCTCCAACACCTTCTGCGGCGTGCCGAACTCAAGCAGGGCTTCGGTCATCCGTGCGACCACCCACGGCTGCGAGATGGTCTGGCCATGCCCGATCGGCAACGCGGTATTTTCGTAAGCGCGTGAATGCAGCGCCTGATCGATGAAGTGATGCCGCGGCGTATTGCGGATCACGTCGATCACGCGCGCATCCTCGATCCCGCCCTCCTTCAGGCTGGTGGCGAGACGGTCACGCGCACGCTGCGAAGTCATCCCCTCGCCTTTCAGATCTGCGGCAGGGAGTGGGTAGACATTCATCGTTCAAGCCGCCTCATCATTGCTGTCCTGGCCAGTTGCCATGTCGTCGCTCAGCGCCTGCATCCAGCTGCTGACTTTCTCCAGCGCCTGAAAACGGGTCAGGTCGACATGGATGGGCGTGACGGAAACAAACCCACGCCGCACGGCATTGAAATCGGTTCCCGGCCCGGCATCGTCCACCTCGCCCGCCGGACCGATCCACCACATCGGCCGGCCGCGCGGATCGGTCTGCGCGATACATGGCGCGGAGCGATGACGCCGACCCAACCGGGTTACCTCGAAACCTTCGATCTCGGCCCACGGCCGATCCGGCACGTTGACATTGAGAATAGTGTCCGCCGGCAGCGGATCGACCAGCAGCCGCCGCATCAGCAGCAACACCGCCTGTGCTGCCGAATCGTAATGCTCGCCCTTGTGATCATGGCTGACCAGCG
>DATMTG010000137.1:0-6966 GCA_035565075.1 Stenotrophobium sp. | reverse complement strand
GTAGACGCCGCTCTCGGGACGTCCAGCAAAAAGCCCGGCGTTTGCCTGGCTTTTCGTGATGCAAAGCGTTTCAAGCCTCGATGGTCTTGCGCATTTTTTTCATCGCCGCGGATTCGATCTGGCGGATGCGCTCGGCCGAGACGCCGTACTCGTCGGCGAGTTCCTGCAGGCCGGTCTTGCCTTCGTCGGTGAGCCAGCGGCGATTGAGGATGTCGCGCTCGCGTTCACTGAGGCTGGCCAGTGCGCCCTGCATTTTCTGTTCGCGCTGTTCCTGCCACTCGGCGTTTTCGATCGCGGCGTAGCTGTCGCCCTGCGCGGCGAGATAATCTTCCGGCACGTAGGCGTCCTCGCCGTCGGCGGGCGTGGCGCTGAACGAGACGTCGTGGTTGCCGAGGCGCGACTCCATCTGCATCACTTCCTCAGGCTTGACCTTGAGATCGGCGGCGATGGCGTCCACTTCGGCGCGGTTCATCCAGCCCAGGCGCTTGTGCGAGGAACGCAGGTTGAAGAACAGCTTGCGCTGTGCCTTGGTCGTGGCGATCTTGACGATGCGCCAGTTCTTGAGGATGTACTCATGGATCTCGGCCTTGATCCAGTGCACGGCAAAGGAAATCAGGCGCACACCGACTTCGGGGTCGAAGCGCTTGACCGCTTTCATCAGGCCGATATTGCCTTCCTGGATGAGGTCGGCCAGCGGCAGGCCATAGCCCATGTAGCCGCGCGCGATATGCACGACGAAGCGCAGGTTGGACAGCACCAGGGTCTGCGCCGCCGCGAGGTTGCTCTCGCTGCGCAGTTCACGCGCCAGGCGCTGCTCGTCTTCGGCATCGAGCAGCGGGATGCGGCCAACCGATGCCATGTAGGCGTCGAGACTGCCGGTCAGCGGCAGGATCGGCATCGACGGTCGCAGGGCAATGGCTTGTGTCATCTCGGGGTCTCCCATGGAGGTATTTTAGCAATCCGCTGGTTAGAGTGCTAAGTCCCCGGGAAGTTCCGCGCCGACTGCCCTGTTTATCCTGAAAATAGTCTTTACAAACAGGAAGATGTCTTATCGGGGTTCGATGGCGTGAATATGCCGGGCCACGGTCCAGAAGGCGCCGAGCCAGCCCAGCAGGATGCCGCAACCGAGGATTTCCATGCAGCTGAGGAAACCCGGGCCGGCCAGCCCGTACTTGCTCTGGTAGAGGCCGGCGAGGTGCGTCACCGGCGCCTCCAGCGCCAGGATGCCGATCCAGACGAAGAGGATGGCGACGATGCCGCCGCTGAGCCCGTACCAGAAGCCGGTGTAGAGAAACGGCCGGCGGATGAAGCTGTTGGGCGCGCCGATCAGTTTCATCACTTCGATTTCCTCGTGGCGGCCCTGGATGTCGAGCCGGACGATGTTGCCGACGGTGACGATCACCGCCAGTCCGAGCAGGCTGGCCACGACCATGACGCCGCGCTGCACGATCTGGATGATCGCGTACAGGCGCTCCAGCCATTTCTGGTCGACCTTGGCCAGGTCCACTTCCGGCAGCTTGCTGAGCGCGTCGTACAGCCCATCGACCTGCTTCTCGGTCTGGGTCGCGCTGGGCGTGACCGTGATCACCGCCGGCAGCGGGTTGCTGTCGAGCGTATCCAGCGCTTCGCCGAAGCCGGACAGCTTGCGGAATTCCGACAGCGCATCGTCCTTGGAAATGTAAGCCGCCTGCGAGACGCCCGGACGCAACTTGATTTCTCGCGCCAGCGCCTGGCCGCGCTCCTCGCTGACCGAGTCCTTGAGGAACAGCGACACCTGCATCGCGCCCTCCCACGAGGAACTGAGTCCGCCGAGATTGCCGAGCATCACGTGCAGGCCCGCCGGCAGCGACAGCGTGATGCCGATCACCACCGCGGTCAGCAGGCTGCCGAACGGATTGACCCAGAGCTTGCCCAGGGAGAAAAAGAACACGCGCGCGTGTTCCTGCAACATGCGCGCCGGCCACGACATCGGCCGGTCGCCGCGATCGTTACGCGCCATGCGCGAACCCTCCGAGCGTCGACGCCGCGGTCGGGGCGTGGTCGCTGATGCGGCCGTTTTCGAGGTGCACGACGCGGTGCGGCAGCTTGTTGATCAGATCGATGGCATGCGTGGCGACCAGCACGCTGACGCCGACGCCATTGAACCGCTCGAAGATTTTCATCACGTCCTGCGCCAGCTCCGGGTCGAGGTTGCCGGTGGGTTCGTCGGCCAGCAGCAGATCGGGCTTGGTGACCACCGCGCGCGCAATGCCCACGCGCTGCTGCTCGCCGCCGGACAGGAACAGCGGATACAGGCGCTCCTTGTTGAGCAGTCCGACCTGGTCGAGTGCAGCGCGTACCTGGCGCCCGAGATCGCGGTGCGCGAAACCGCGGATCACCAGCGGCAGCGCGACGTTATCGAACACGGTGCGGTCGTTCAGCAGGTTGACGTTCTGGAAGATCAGGCCGAGGCGCTGGCGGAACGCCGGCACCTGGCGCGGCTTGAGCGTGGCGAGGTTCTGTCCATCGACCATGACCAGCCCGCGCGTGGCGCGCGCCAGCCGCGCGACCAGGCGCAGGATGGTGGATTTGCCCGCGCCGCTGGCGCCGGTGAGAAACGCCATTTCGCCCTGCGCCAGCGAGAACTCGATGTCGCTGAGCACGTCCTGGCCGCCGGCGTAGCGGTGGCTGACCCGCTGGAATTCGATGATGTTGGACATTTACGGCAGAGGCAAAGACGGGAGACGGGAGACGCAAGCGATACGCACGAGCATTGTGCTTTTTATTTTTCCGTCTCCGGCTTCTCGTCTCCCGTTTCTGATTTCCACGTTGCCCGTCTCCCGGAGTTACTCGCCAATCAGCGCTTCAGCGTAGGCTTGCGCGTCGAACGGCTGGAGGTCCTCGATGCCTTCGCCGAGTCCGACGAAGCGCACCGGCAGCGCCAGCCGCCGTGCGATGGCCAGCAGGATACCGCCCTTGGCGGTGCCGTCCAACTTGGTGATGCTGATGCCGGTGAGGCCGATGGCTTCGTGGAACTGCAGGGCCTGCACCAGCGCGTTGCCGCCGGTGGTGGCGTCCACCACCAGCATCACCTCGTGCGGTGCGTAGGGGTCGTGCTTCTGCACCACGCGCTTGATCTTGCGCAGTTCCTCCATCAGGTGCGACTGCGTGTGCAGGCGGCCGGCGGTGTCGGCGATGACGACGTCGATGCCGCGCGCCTTGGCCGACTGCACCGCATCGAAAATCACGCTGGCCGAGTCCGCGCCTTCGCCCTGCGCCAGGATCGGCACGCCGGCGCGCTCGGACCAGGTCTGCAACTGCTGCACGGCGGCGGCGCGAAAGGTGTCGCCGGCGGCGAGCAGCACGCTCTTGCCTTCCTTCTTCAGGCGCAGCGCCAGCTTGCCGATGGTGGTGGTCTTGCCGACGCCGTTGACGCCGGCGACGAACAGGATGTACGGCTTGATGAACGGCGGCATCACCAGCGGTTTGCTCACCGGCGAGAGCAGGTCCACCAGCGACTTCTTCAGCACCGCCCGCAGCTGCTTTTCGTTCTTGATGCGGCCGGCATGGACCTCGTTGCGCAGGCGCTCCATCAGCCAGCCGGTGGCCTCGACGCCGGCGTCGGCCATCAGCAGGCGGGTTTCGATTTCCTCCAGCGCATCGTCGGTCAATCCGCCGGCGCTGAAGAGGCTGCCGATGTCGCGCGTCAGCCAGGAGTCGCCCTTGTTGAGGTTGGCGCGCAGCTTGGCAATGAAGCGAGTGTTTTCCGCAGTATTCTCAGTCATTGACCGTCAGTGCCGTTTCAAGTTGATTTGCAGCGCCGGAACGCAGTCTGCGCCGCGCTGAGGGTCGCCGCGATCTCGGCATCGCCGTGGCAGTTGCCGACAAAGCCGGCTTCATAGGCCGAAGGCGCCAGATAGACACCGCATTCGAGCATGCCGTGGAAGAAACGCTTGAATGCTTCCGCATCGCAGGCCATCACATCCTCATAGCCCCTGATCGGGCCGTGGCCGAAATACAGGCCGAACATGCTGCCGACCTGTGTAGTGGTAAAGGCGACGCCTGCTTCTTTCGCGGCGTGCTTGAGCCCATCGAGCAGGCGCGTGGTGCTGGTCTCGAGCCGCGAATACAGCATCACATCGTCGAGTTTGCGCAGCGTCGCCAGGCCCGCCGCCATCGCCAGCGGATTGCCCGACAAGGTGCCGGCCTGGTACACCGGGCCCAGCGGCGCGAGTTTTTGCATCACCTCCGCGCGTCCGCCGAAGGCGCCGACCGGCATGCCGCCGCCGATGATCTTGCCGAGCGTGGTCAGGTCCGGCGTGATGCCGTAGCGGCCCGCCGCGCCACGCGGATGCACGCGGAAGCCGCTCATCACTTCGTCGAAAATCAGCAGTGCGCCGTGCTGAGTGCACAACTCGCGCAGGCCCTGCAGGAATCCGTCAGCCGGCGGTACGCAATTCATGTTGCCGGCGACCGG
Organism: Stenotrophobium sp.; assembly: GCA_035565075.1. Taxonomy (GTDB): domain Bacteria; phylum Pseudomonadota; class Gammaproteobacteria; order Nevskiales; family Nevskiaceae; genus Stenotrophobium. The sequence goes on along the minus strand of DATMTG010000137.1, from coordinate 2,510 downwards.
CTCGACGATCACGCAGGCGACGCCGTCGCGGTTGGCGCTGAACAGCCTGGCGACGCTGGCCAGATCGTTGTAGGTGGCGGTGAGCGTGTGGCGCGCAACGTCGGCCGGCACGCCGGGCGAGGTCGGTACACCGAAGGTCAGTGCGCCGGAGCCGGCTTTCACCAGCAGGCCGTCGGCGTGACCGTGGTAGCAGCCTTCGAACTTGATCAGCTTGTCGCGGCCGGTGAACCCGCGCGCGAGGCGGATCGCCGACATGGTGGCCTCGGTGCCGCTGTTGCACATGCGTACCATCGCCATACCCGGCACGCGCTGGCACAGCAGCTCCGCCATCTCGATTTCCAGCTCGGTCGGCGCGCCGTAGGACACGCCGATGGCCAGTTGCCGCTGCATCGCGGCCACCACGTCCTCATCCTGGTGGCCGAGAATCATCGGCCCCCAGGAGCCGACGTAGTCGATGTAGCGATTGCCGTCGGCATCGGTGAGCCACGCGCCCTGGGCGCCGGCGATGAAGCGCGGCGTGCCGCCGACGGATTTGAAGGCCCTGACGGGCGAGTTGACGCCGCCCGGAATGGTTTGCTGGGCACGGGCGAACAGGCGCTCGGAGAAGGGGATCATGCGTCACCCCGTGAAAGGGCGGCGTCAATCCCTCGATTCGATCTGCGCACGCAAGCGTGCGCAGGGCCGCCCGGAAGGGTTTGCTGGGCTAGGGCGAACAGGGTTTCGGAGCGGCTGATCATTTTAGGCAAGCGGGGATGGAAACGCGGAGCCGGATTGTACGCGGTGCGCCTCAGCGGGCGAATAGCCGCGCATAGGCCCGAGCCGCCGCCTCGATGTCCGCTGCGCCGAACACGCCCTCCACCGCAGCCACCAGGTCTGCGCCCTGGGCGATCAGCGCCGGTGCGTTGTCTGGCGTGATGCCGCCGATGACGCAGACCGGCAAGCGCAGCCGGGTGCGTGCAGCAGGCAGCAGGCCGGCGTCGGCGGCCGGCGCGTCGGGTTTGGTCCGCGAGGGGAAGTAACGGCCAAAGGCGATGTAATCGGCGCCGCCATCCTGCGCCGCCAGGGCCCGCTCCAGGGAATTCGAGCAGCTCACGCCGATCACCGCTTCCGGGCCCAGGCGTGCGCGCGCCTCGGCCAGAGGGGTATCGCCGGCGCCGACATGCACGCCGTCCGCGCCGCACCGGGCGGCGAGCTCGACGTCGTCGTTGATGATCAGCATTGCGCCGTATTCACGGCACAAGCCGAGCAGGGCATGCGCGTGGCGTGCGCGCGTGGCGGCATCATTCCACTTGTCGCGGTACTGGATCAGCGCGGCGCCGCCCGACAAGGCCTGCGCAGCTCCCGCCAGCAGATCCGCCGCGCTGCGGCACAATGTTTCCGAGCTGACGGCATACAGTCCGCGCAGGGCGGATGCGCGTGGATGCGCGTGGCTGGCTTTCATGGCAGCCGTCCGGGAATGCGACGGCCACGACCCACGCGCAATGCGCCCTGCAGGGCGCTCTGGGTATAGCGCTGCGCCTGCAGGATCGCCTCGGGCATCGCCTCGCCCCGTCCAAGCCGCGCCGCCAGCGCCGCGGCGAGCGTGCAGCCGGCGCCGTGGAACGTCTCGTTCAGGCGCGGCCAGCGGTAATGCTGTGGCGTCGCGCCGTCGCGGTACCAGGTGTTGCAGACCTCGGCACCGGCCTCGTCGCCGCCGGTCACCAGCAGATTGCCGCAGCCTTCCCGCAACAGGGCGTGCGCGCACTCGGCATCGCTGCCGGCCCGCGGCACCAGCCGGCGCGTTTCCGCAACATTGGGCGTCAGCACACTGACCCGCGGAAATAAATGCGTCCGCATCGCCGCGACCGTCGCCATATCGGACAGGTCCGCGCCGCCGCCGGCGCGAAGGACCGGGTCGAGCACCAGCGGCAGCCTGAGCCCGGCAAGGGCTTCGGCAATCGCCGGAACCTGTTCGGCCGAGCCCAGCAGCCCGATCTTGATCGCCGCGATGGCGCAGTCCGCGAGCAGCAGCTGCAGTTGCTGCAGCAGCAGCGTCGCCGGCACGGGCGACACCTGCCGGACATTGCGGCTGTCCTGCACGGTGAGCGCCGTGATCAGGCTGAGTGCGTGTCCGCCATTGGCCGCCACCGCCTCGATATCCGCCTGGATGCCGGCGCCGCCGGTCGGGTCGTGGCCCGACAGACACAGGACCAGAGGTTTGCGTGCAGTCATGCGGAAATTGTAAGTCGCCAAGGCCCGTGGGCGGATTGTCGCAGTGCACCATGCCAATACACAGTTGTCCACTGCCGGGCCGGAAACCGCTTTCGGACGGCGTTTTTCATCGAGAACGCTGTACTTTAACCATAACAATATGATTGTAATAGACTATTTGGTTTGCACAGAAAATCGCCTAAACGCAAAAATTCGCGGGGTCACACGAACTTAGGCGTTTCATGAGGAGTTTGTTCACAAATTTATCCACAGATTTTGTGAGTAATCCATCCTTTTACTTTGATAGCAAAAGCTTAGAG
>DATMTG010000136.1:0-12244 GCA_035565075.1 Stenotrophobium sp. | reverse complement strand
AGCGGTGCCGGCCTCCTCGTCGTCGGCATCGTGTGCGCTCGATGCGGCGTTACCGGCGGCCAGACGATCGCCACTGGTGGCGTCGAAGCTGCCGCCGCCGTTGAGCGCGGCGCGCTGCAGATCGGCGAGCAGGCTGCCGCCGCGATTCTTGCGGCGCTGCTCGTGATAGGCCAGACCTGAACCGGCCGGGATCAGGCGGCCGACGATGACGTTTTCCTTGAGCCCGCGCAGCTCGTCGCGCGAGCCGCGCACCGAGGCTTCGGTCAGCACGCGGGTGGTCTCCTGGAACGATGCCGCCGAGATGAAGGACTCGGTCGACAGCGATGCCTTGGTGATCCCCAGCAACTGGCGATAGTACGAGGCGCCGCGGTGATCCTTGCCCTGCAGCTTCTTGTTCTCCGCCAGCACCTGGAAGATTTCCACCTGCTCGCCTTGCAGGAACTTGGTATCGCCGGCCTCGGCGATCTCGACCTTGCGCAGCATCTGGCGGATGATCACTTCGATGTGCTTGTCGTTGATGCGCACACCCTGCAGGCGATAGACGTCCTGGATTTCCTTGACCAGGTGGTTGGCCAGCGCGGTCACGCCCTGCAGCCGCAGGATGTCGTGCGGGCTGGGCTCGCCGTCGGAAATGATTTCGCCCTTCTCGACGTGCTCACCCTCGAACACGCGGATGTCGACCCACTTCGGCACCAGGATCTCGACTTCGTTACCGTCGCTCTGGATGATCTTGATGCGCTGCTTGCCCTTGGTCGCGGTGCCGAACTTGATGACGCCCGAGGTCTCGGCGAGGACCGCCGGCTCCTTCGGCTTGCGCGCCTCGAACAGGTCGGCGACGCGCGGCAGACCGCCGGTGATGTCGCGGGTCTTGGACGATTCCTGCGGGATACGCGCGATGATGCCGCCGACCTTGACCTCGTCGCCGTCCTCGACGCCGAGAATCGCCTTGGGCGGCAGCGTGTAGCTGGCCGGGATGTCGGTGCCCGGGAACTTCAGCTGCCGGCCTTTGGCATCGACCAGCATCAGCAGCGGGCGCAGGTCCTTGCCGGCCGAGCCACGGGTCTTGGGCTCGGTCACCACCAGCATGCTCATGCCGGTGAGCGGGTCCGACTCGCGCATCACGGTCAGGCCTTCCTCGAAGTCCTGGAATTTCACAAAGCCGGTCAGCTCGGTGACGATCGGATGCGTATGCGGGTCCCACTTGGCCAGACGCTGTCCGGGCTTGAGCTCGTCGCCGTCCTTGACCAGGATGGTCGCGCCGTACGGGATCTTGTAGCGCTCGCGCTCGCGGCCGCTGGCGTCGATCACGCCGATTTCGCCGGAACGCGACACCGCCACCAGGTTGCCGTCGCTGTTGGTCACGGTCTTGAGGTTGTGCACGCGCGCGGTACCGCCGGCGCGGACATCGACGCCATCGGCCGACGCGGCACGCGACGCCGCACCGCCGACGTGGAAGGTACGCATGGTCAGCTGCGTACCCGGTTCGCCGATCGACTGGGCGGCAATGACGCCGACCGATTCGCCGATGTTGACCAGGTGGCCACGCGCGAGGTCGCGGCCGTAGCACTTGCCGCAGACGCCGAACGGCAGTTCGCAGGTGATCGCCGAACGCACCCAGATCTCATCGATGCTGTTCTTTTCGAGCAGGTCGACCAGGGTTTCGTTGAGCAGCACGCCGGCTTCGATCAGCACCTCGTCGGTGCCCGGCACGCAGACATCGCGCAGCACGGTACGGCCCAGCACGCGGTCGCGCAGCGGCTCCAGCACGTCGCCGCCCTCGACGATCGGCATCATCTGCAGGCCCTGTTCGGTGCCGCAGTCCTGCGCGGTCACCACCACGTCCTGCGCCACGTCGACCAGACGCCGCGTCAGGTAGCCGGAGTTGGCGGTCTTGAGTGCGGTATCGGCCAGACCCTTGCGGGCACCGTGCGTCGAGATGAAGTACTGCAGCACGTTCAGGCCTTCGCGGAAGTTCGCGGTGATCGGCGTCTCGATGATCGAGCCGTCGGGCTTGGCCATCAGGCCGCGCATGCCGGCCAGCTGGCGGATCTGCGCCTGCGAACCACGCGCGCCGGAGTCGGCCATCATGAACACCGAGTTGAACGACGGCTGACGCACTTCCTTGCCGGACTTGTCGGTCACCGCCTCGGTGCCGATGCGGGCCATCATCGCCTTGGACACGTCGTCGTTGGCGCGCGACCAGATGTCGACGACGCGGTTGTAGCGCTCGCCCTGCGTGGTCAGGCCGGAGCTGTACTCCTCGTCGATTTCCTTGACCTTGCTTTCGGCCGTTTCAAGAATGCTGGCTTTCTCTTCCGGCACGATGATGTCGTCGAGGCAGAACGAGATGCCGGCCTTGGTCGACATGCGGAAGCCGGTGTACATCAGCTGGTCGGCGAACACCACGGTTTCCTTGGTGCCGGCCTTGCGGTAGACGTGATTGATGACGCGGCTGACTTCCTTCTTGGTCAGCGTCTTGTTGATGCGCTTGAACTGGATGCCCGGCGGCAGTATCTCCGACAGCAGCGCGCGGCCCGTGGTGGTCTCGACGCGCTTGAAGATTTCCTTGCCGGCATCGTCGTAGTCGCGCAGGCGCACGGTGATCCTGGCCTGCAGATCGAGCTGGCCGGACTCATAGGCGCGGTGCACTTCGGCGACATTGCTGAACACCATGCCCTCGCCCAGTGCGTTGACGCGCTCGCGGCTCATCCAGTACAGGCCGAGCACGACGTCCTGCGACGGCACGATGATCGGGTCGCCGGAGGCCGGCGACAGGATGTTGTTGGACGCCATCATCAGCACGCGCGCCTCGACCTGCGCTTCCAGCGACAGCGGCACGTGCACGGCCATCTGGTCGCCGTCGAAGTCGGCGTTGAACGCGGTGCAGACCAGCGGATGCAGGTTGATCGCCTTGCCTTCGATCAGCATCGGCTCGAACGCCTGGATGCCGAGGCGGTGCAGCGTCGGTGCTCGGTTGAGCAGCACCGGATGCTCCTTGATGCATTCTTCCAGCGCGTCCCAGACCGCGGCTTCCTCGCGCTCGACCATTTTCTTGGCGGCCTTGATCGTGGTCGCCAGACCGTTGCGCTGCAGCTTGGAGAACACGAACGGCTTGAACAGCTCCAGCGCCATCTTCTTGGGCAGTCCGCACTGGTGCAGCTTGAGCGTCGGGCCGACCACGATGACCGAACGGCCGGAGTAGTCGACGCGCTTGCCCAGCAGGTTCTGGCGGAAGCGGCCCTGCTTGCCCTTGATCATGTCGGACAGCGACTTCAGCGGGCGCTTGTTGGTGCCGGTGATGGCGCGGCCGCGGCGGCCGTTGTCGATCAGCGCGTCGACCGATTCCTGCAGCATGCGCTTTTCGTTGCGCACGATGATATCGGGCGCGGTCAGTTCCAGCAGGCGCTTCAGGCGGTTGTTGCGGTTGATGACGCGGCGGTACAGGTCGTTGAGATCGGAGGTCGCGAAGCGGCCGCCGTCGAGCGGCACCAGCGGGCGCAGGTCCGGCGGCAGCACCGGCAGCACCGTCATCACCATCCACTCGGGCTTGTTGTTCGACGCGATGAAGTATTCGATCAGCTTGAGGCGCTTGCCGAGCTTCTTGATCTTGGTCTCGGAAGTGGTGCCGGCCAGCTCTTCGCGCAGGCGCATCGCTTCCTTCTGCAGGTCGATCGCCTTGAGCAGGTCGCGCACGGCCTCGGCGCCCATACGGGCGTCGAAATCATCGCCGTACTGCTCCACCGCGTTGAGATAATCCTCTTCGGTCAGCAGCTGGCCGCGTTCCAGCGGCGTCATGCCCGGATCGACCACGATGTGGGCTTCGAAATAGAGCACGCGCTCGATCGCGCGCAGCGGCATGTCCATCAGCAGGCCGATACGGCTCGGCAGCGATTTCAGGAACCAGATGTGGGCCACCGGCGAAGCCAGGTCGATGTGACCCATGCGCTCGCGGCGCACCTTGGCCAGTGTCACTTCCGTGCCGCACTTCTCGCAGACCACGCCACGATGCTTCATGCGCTTGTACTTGCCGCACAGGCACTCGTAGTCCTTGACCGGGCCGAAGATGGCCGCGCAGAACAGGCCGTCGCGCTCCGGCTTGAAGGTGCGGTAGTTGATCGTCTCAGGTTTCTTGACCTCGCCGAACGACCATGAGCGCACGGTCTCCGGCGACGACAGGCCGATCTTGATGGCGTCGAAATCCTCGACTTCATCGGGATTGCGCAGCAGATTGAATAGATCTTTCATAAATACTCCTGATTTCGGCGCTGCCGGAGCGCTTGCGCGCCCCGGCCTGACAACTACTTGTTCTGCTCGAGTTCGATGTTCAAGCCGATCGAGCGGATTTCCTTCACCAGCACGTTGAAGGATTCCGGCATGCCGGCGTGCATGCGGTGATCGCCGTCGACGATGGACTTGTACATGCGGGTACGGCCGTTGGTGTCATCCGACTTCACGGTCAGCATTTCCTGCAGCGTGTAGGCCGCACCGTAAGCCTCCAGCGCCCAGACCTCCATTTCGCCGAAGCGCTGGCCGCCGAACTGCGCCTTGCCGCCCAGCGGCTGCTGCGTGACCAGGCTGTACGGGCCGGTGGAGCGCGCATGCATCTTGTCGTCCACCAGGTGGTTCAGCTTGAGCATGTACATGTAGCCGACCGTGACCGGCCGTGAGAAACGCTCGCCGGTGCGGCCGTCGGTGAGCTGCGCCTGGCCGTTGCGCGGCAGACCCGCCAGCTCCAGCAGGTCCTTGATCTCCGCCTCTTCGGCGCCGTCGAACACCGGCGTCGCGATCGGCAGGCCGCCGGTGAGGTTGCGCGCCAGGTTGAGCACTTCCGCGTCGGAGAATTCGGTCAGATCGACCTTCTGCGAACCCTTGGTGGCATAGACCTTGCCGAGGAACTTGCGCAGGTCGGCGACCGCCTTCTGCTGGCGCAGCATCTCGTCGATCTTCTTGCCGATGCCCTTGGCGGCCCAGCCCAGGTGCACTTCGAGCAGCTGGCCGATGTTCATACGCGAAGGCACGCCCAGCGGGTTGAGCACGATATCGACCGGCGTGCCGTCGTCCATGTGCGGCATGTCTTCGACCGGCACGATCTGCGAGATCACGCCCTTGTTGCCGTGGCGGCCGGCCATCTTGTCGCCCGGCTGGATGCGGCGCTTGACCGCCAGATAGACCTTGACCATCTTCAGCACGCCGGGGGACAGCTCGTCGCCGGCGGTGATCTTGCGGCGCTTGTTCTCGAAGCGCGCATCGAAGAAGCTCTTCTGGTCCTTGAGCTGCTTGGCCGCCGTTTCCAGCTGGCCCTGGGCCGCGTCATCGGACAGGCGGATCTCGAACCACTTGTCGCGTTCCAGGTCGTCGAGATAGTCGGCGGTGATCTTGCTGCCTTTCTTGAGCTTGCTCGGGCCGCCATCGGCGACCTTGCCGAGCAGGATCTTGCGCAGACGGTCGTAGATATCATCCTCGAAGATGCGCATCTGGTCGTTGAGGTCCTTGCGCACCTCGGCCAGTTCGGACTCCTCGATCGACAGCGCGCGCTTGTCTTTCTTCACGCCTTCGCGGGTGAACACGCGCACGTCGATGATGGTGCCGTCCATGCCGGCCGGCACGCGCAGCGAGGTGTCCTTCACGTCGGAGGCCTTCTCGCCGAAGATCGCGCGCAGCAGCTTCTCTTCCGGCGTCAGCTGGGTCTCGCCCTTGGGCGTGACCTTGCCGGCCAGGATATCGCCAGCCTTCACTTCCGCGCCGATGTAGACAATGCCGGACTCGTCCAGCTTGCGCAGCGCGGCTTCGTTGACGTTGGGGATGTCCGCGGTGATTTCCTCGGAACCCAGCTTGGTTTCGCGCGCCACACAGGTCAGTTCTTCGATGTGGATGGTGGTGAAGCGGTCCTCTTCCACCACGCGCTCGGAGATGAGGATGGAGTCCTCGAAGTTGTAGCCGTTCCAGGGCATGAACGCGATCAGCATGTTCTGCCCCAGCGCCAGTTCACCGAGATCGGTGGACGGGCCGTCGGCAATCACGTCATTGCGCGCGACCACATCGCCAGGCCGCACGATCGGCTTCTGGTTGATGCAGGTGTTCTGGTTGGAACGGGTGTACTTGACCAGATTGTAGATATCGACGCCGGCTTCGCCGGCCTGGGTCTCGTCATCGTTGACGCGCACGACGATGCGCGAGGCATCGACCTTGTCGACCACGCCGCCACGGCGGGCGACGATGGCATTGCCGGAGTCCATCGCCACGCGGCGCTCCATGCCGGTGCCGACCAGCGGCTTGTCGGTCTTCAGCGTCGGCACGGCCTGGCGCTGCATGTTCGAGCCCATCAGCGCGCGGTTGGCGTCGTCGTGCTCGAGGAACGGGATCAGCGCGGCGGCGACCGACACGATCTGGCGCGGCGACACGTCCATGTACTGGACCTTGTCGGGCGTCATCATGGTGAATTCGTTCTGGAAGCGCACCGACACCAAGTCCGCCTTGAAGTGGCCCTTGGCGTCGAGATCGGAGTTGGCCTGCGCGATCACGTAGCGGCCTTCCTCGATAGCCGACAGGTAATCGACCTCATTGGTGACCTTGTTGTCCACCACCTTGCGATAGGCGGTTTCGAGGAAGCCGTAATCGTTGGTGCGGGCGTAGCAGGCCAGCGAGTTGATCAGGCCGATGTTCGGGCCTTCCGGCGTCTCGATCGGGCAGACGCGGCCGTAGTGCGTCGGATGCACGTCGCGGACTTCGAAGCCCGCGCGCTCGCGCGTCAGGCCGCCCGGCCCGAGCGCGGAAACGCGGCGCTTGTGGGTGATCTCCGACAGCGGATTGTTCTGGTCCATGAACTGCGACAGCTGCGAGGACCCGAAGAATTCCTTGACCGCTGCGCCGACCGGCTTGGCGTTGATCAGGTCCTGCGGGAACAGGTTATCGGCCTCGGCCAGCGCCAGGCGCTCGCGCACGGCGCGCTCGACGCGCACCAGGCCGGTGCGGAACACGTTTTCCGCCATTTCACCGACCGCACGGATGCGGCGGTTGCCGAGATGATCGATGTCGTCGGTCTGGTCTTCGCCGTTGCGGATGGCGATGATCTGCTGCATGACATCGACGATGTCCTGCTTGTCGAGCACGCCGGAGCCGGTGATCGCCTCGCGGCGCAGGCGGCGGTTGAATTTCATGCGGCCCACGGCCGAGAGGTCGTACTTCTCGGGCGCGAAGAACAGGCCCTCGAACAGCGTCTCCGCCGCATCCTTGGTCGGCGGCTCGCCAGGGCGCATCATGCGGTAGATTTCGACCAGCGCCTCAAGGCGCGTACGGGTCGCATCGATGTTGAGCGTGGTGGAGACGTACGGTCCCTTGTCGACGTCGTTGACATACAGCGTCGGCAGGTCGGTGACACCGGCTTCACGCAGCTTCGGCAGCATCGCCTCGGTGATTTCGGTGTTGGCGGCGGCCAGCACTTCGCCGGTGCCCTTGGCAACCAGGTCGCGCGCAAGAATCTTGCCGTAGAGATAGTTGTCCGGCACTTCCAGACGCTTGAGTCCGGCCTCGGTGATCAGCTTGACGTGGCGCGCGGTGATCAGCTTGCCCTGCTCCACCAGCACCTTCTTGCCGTCCATGATGTCGAACTGGGCCTTCTCGCCGCGGAGACGTTCGGCGACCAGTTCGAGGCTGACGCCATCGGCTTCCAGCTTGAAATTGTTGATGTCGTGGAACATCTCCAGCATCTGCTGGTTGTCGTAACCGAGCGCACGCAGCAGGATGGTGGCCGGCAGCTTGCGGCGACGGTCTATACGGACGAACAGGTTGTCCTTGGGATCGAACTCGAAATCCAGCCACGAGCCGCGATACGGAATGATGCGGGCGCTGTACAGCAGCTTGCCGGAGCTGTGGGTCTTGCCCTTGTCATGGTCGAAGAACACGCCGGGCGAACGGTGCAGCTGCGAGACGATGACGCGCTCGGTGCCGTTGATGATGAAGGTGCCGTTGTCGGTCATCAGCGGGATTTCGCCGAGATAGACTTCCTGCTCACGGACGTCCTTGACGCGCTTTTCCTTGGACTCGCGGTCGAAGATCACCAGGCGGACCGTGACCTTGAGCGGTGCGGCGTAGGTCATGCCGCGGACGCGGCATTCCTTCTCCTCGAAGATCGGCTCATCGAGACGGTACTTGACGAATTCCAGCGCGGCGGCGCCGTTGTACGACGCCATCGGGAATACCGACTTGAACGATGCCTGCAGACCGTCATCGCGGCGCTTGGCCGGCTGCACGTCGGCCTGCAGAAAATCGCGGTACGAATCCAGCTGGGTCGCCAGCAGGTACGGAATCTCGAGAGTCTCCGTCAGCTTGCTGAAATCCTTGCGGATGCGCTTCTTCTCGGTGAACGAGTAGGCCATGTCTATTCCTCTGTAACGCGTCAAAAACAGGTGCTAAGTGCTCAATGCCAGGGCTGAACCAATCAGCTTCTGGCACTCAGCGCTGAACGCCCGGCACTGGAGCAACGGCCAAAGGCCGGGAGCCTGAACTCCCAGCCTTCGCCGGTATTGCATGCAGCAGAAAACAGCAAGGTCTTACTTCAGCTCGACCTTGGCGCCGCCTTCTTCCAGCTTCTTCTTCATCGCTTCGGCGTCGTCCTTGCTGACGCCTTCCTTCACGGCGCAAGGCGCGCTTTCCACCAGGTCCTTGGCTTCCTTGAGGCCCAGACCGGTGATTTCGCGCACGACCTTGATGACGTTGACCTTCTTGGCCGGGTCGATGCTGGACAGCAGCACGTTGAACTCGGTCTGCGCTTCGGCAGCCGGGCCGGCGGCAGCCGCGGCGGGGCCGGCGGCGGCAACGGCGACGGCGGCGGTGACGCCGAACTTGTCTTCCATCATCTTGACCAGTTCAACGACGTCCATCACGGACATCGCGGAAATCGCGTCAAGGATTTCTTCTTTAGTAGCCATTTTCAAAACTCCAAAAAATTGTGAGTAAGCTGTATTGCTTGATCGGGAAATGAATTACGCGGCCTGCTGCTTGTCGGCCACAGCCTTGACGGTGCGGACGAACTTGGTGGTGGGCGCGGCAAGGGTGCGAACGAAAGCGCCGACCGGGGCCTTGATCGTGCCCAGGAGCATGGCGATTGCCTGATCCTTGGTGGGCAGCGATGCCAGACGATCGATGTCCTTGGCCCCGTAGAGGGTGCCGCCGACAGCGATGGCCTTGACCACCAGCTTTTCGTTTTCCTTCGCAAAGTCCTTGATCACGCGGCCCACGGCACCTGGATCATCCAGTGAAAAACCGAGGACCAGCGGACCCACCAACACCGGTGTCAGGCATTCGAACTCGGTGCCTGCCACCGCGCGGCTGGCCAGCGTGTTCTTGACGACGTGCAGGTAGATGCCCTGTTGACGGGCCTTGCTGCGCAGTTCGTCGAACTTGCCGGCCGACAGCCCGCGGTACTCGGCAGCCACTGCCGAGAGCGCGCGCTTGGCGACATCATTCACTTCCGCAACCAGGGTTTTCTTGTCATTTAGCCTGAGTGCCATCGACTTGCTCCTGGTGCTTCTGTTGACGTACGAGCGGAGCCTTGCGGTCCCGCTCTCCTGTTACGGCTACACCGTCAGCAGAAATACAGCTTTCGGTTACACCGTCTGCGTAAGCGGCCTGCGCCTTTAATCCCCGGGCGGACCCGGTTCACTTACGGTCTTTGACGGGTGGCTTGCGCCACACGCTACAAAGTCCTGAAACCCACCCGCCATCCCGGCGGGTGGCAACGCCCGCCGTTACTCCGGCAGGCTGGAAAGATCGACGCGCAGCCCCGGCCCCATGGTCGTGGACAGCACCACCTTCTTGATGAAGATGCCCTTGGACGAGGACGGCTTCAGACGGCGGATGTCGCGAATTACCGCAAGCAGATTTTCCTTGATCTTGACGGGTTCGAAATGGGCGGCAGCGACCGAGCAGTGCACGATGCCGGCCTTGTCGGTGCGGAAACGCGCCTGGCCCGACTTGGCATTCTTCACCGCGCCGACGACGTCGGGCGTGACCGTGCCGGTCTTCGGGTTGGGCATCAGGCCGCGAGGGCCGAGCACCTGGCCGAGCGTACCGACCACGCGCATCGTATCCGGCGAGGCGATGACCACGCCGAAGTCGAGATCGCCGGCCTTCATCTTGGCGGCGAGGTCTTCCATGCCGACTTCGTCGGCACCGGCTGCCTTGGCCTCTTCAGCCTTGGCGCCCTGCGCGAACACCGCCACGCGCACGGTCTTGCCGTTGCCGTGCGGCAGCACTGTGGAGCCGCGCACGTTCTGGTCCGACTTCTTGGCATCGATGCCCAGGTTGACAGCCACGTCCACGGATTCCTTGAACTTGGCGGTGGCGCATTCCTTGAGGATGTCCACGGCCTGATCGAGGGTGTAGACCTTGCCCTGCTGAATCTTGCTCGCGATGAGCTTCTGACGCTTGCTGATGTTTGCCATGGCTTAGACCTCCGTCTCGACGCCCATGCTGCGGGCAGAACCGGCGATGATGCGCACTGCCGCATCCATGCCACCGGCATTGAGGTCAGGCCACTTGAGCTTGGCGATGTCTTCGAGCTGCTTGCGCGAAATCTTGCCGACTTTCTTGGTGTTCGGAGTGGCGCTGCCGGACTCGAGGCCGATCGCCTTCTTGATCAGCACGGTGGCCGGCGGGGTCTTGGTGACGAAGGTGAAGGAACGGTCGGAATAGACCGTGATCACCACCGGCGTCGGCAGGCCCGGCTCCAGCTTCTGCGTGGCGGCGTTGAACGCCTTGCAGAATTCCATGATGTTGACGCCGTTCTGGCCCAAGGCGGGGCCGACCGGCGGCGCCGGGTTGGCCTTGCCTGCAGGGATCTGCAGCTTGATGTAGGCCGTTACTTTCTTAGCCATGTGCTACTCCTGTGTGGGTGCGAACGCCTTGCGGCTCCCCTGTTGTGACCTGAGAGTCGGGAGACGTGAGATGAGGAACGGAAAAGCAGCCGTCTCGTCTCTCGCTACCCGTCCCCCGCTACTAGCCCTTCTCGACCTGGCTGAATTCCAGTTCAACCGGCGTGGAACGCCCAAAGATCAGAACCGCGACGCGCAAGCGGTTCTTCTCGTAATTCACTTCCTCGACCACGCCGCTGAAATCGGCGAACGGGCCTTCCTTGACGCGCACGGCCTCGCCCGGCTCGAACAGGGTCTTCGGCTTCGGTTTCTCCACCGACTCCTCGACACGGTTGAGGATGGCGGCCGCTTCCTTGTCGGAAATCGGCGCCGGCTTGTCGGGCGTGCCGCCGATGAAGCCCAGCACCTTGGGCGTGGACTTGACCAGGTGCCAGGTGTCTTCGACCATTTCCATCTGCACCAGCACGTAGCCGGGGAAGAACTTGCGCTCGGTCATGCGGCGCACGCCATCCTTGATCTCGACCACTTCTTCGGTCGGCACCAGGATGTCGCCGAATTTATCCTGCAGGCCGGCGCGGTTGATGCGCTCCTTGAGCGCCTTCATGACGCTGTTCTCGTACTGGGAGTACGCGTGAACCACATACCAGTGCATGCTCATGCGCCGCCACCGGTGACGTGCTTGACGCCCCACAGCAGGGTCGAGTCCATGGCCCAGAGAATCAGCGCCAGGATCAGCACGACGACCGCGATCATCAGCGTCGCCTGCACGCTCTGCTGGCGGCTCGGCCAGAGGATCTTGCGCAGCTCGATGCGGTAGGCGCCGGTCACATAGGACCACATCACCTGCCCCATCTGGGTCTGGTAAGCCAGGAACAGAGCCGCGCCGATGCCTGCCAGCAGGCCGACCGTGCGCACCAGGATGTTGTACTGGCCAACGAAGTAATAGAACGCCCACAGCGCACCGACCAGCAGCGCCAGCGAAGCGATGAGTAGGGCCGTGTCCCTGAAGGACGAAGCGGCTTGCTGTTGATTCTGGGAATCCATGTCTATATCCCGACGCGGTTGGCACCGCTCAAATGGCAGGGCAGGAGGGTCTCGAACCCCCAACCTTCGGTTTTGGAGACCGACGCTCTACCAATTGAGCTACTGCCCTATGGATTTCCGCGTACAACAAAGGGGCGCGGATTATACGCGCCCCTGTGGATGGATGGAAGGGCTCAGGCGAGAATCTTGGTCACCACGCCGGCGCCGACCGTGCGGCCGCCTTCGCGGATGGCAAAACGCACGCCTTCTTCCATGGCAATGGGGTTGATCAGTTCGACCGTGACCGCGACGTTGTCGCCGGGCATGACCATTTCCTGCTTGATCTCGAC
>DATMTG010000135.1:0-11812 GCA_035565075.1 Stenotrophobium sp. | reverse complement strand
CCGTTCAGGCAGGCCGCTGGAAGAGTCAATCCCCCTGTCCGCGGGCTGTGCAATTCGGGCAATCGCTGTATAGTCGGGTCGGTCGCTTGGCGATGGGGATCGCCACCATGACACTCAGGGGAACCACCATGTACTTGCGCGCAATTCGGCTCAATCGTCTATTGGTGTGCGTGACGGTCCTTCATGCCGGGCTGGCCCTGGCACAGGCCCCGACGCCCGGCCAGATCGAAGACACCCTGAAACAGCCGCCGCAGCTGCAGACGCCTTCTGCGCCGGTCATCAGGACCGAGCAGGCTGCCCCGGCGGTTGCGGGGCAAGGCCGGAAAATCGTCGTCAGCAAGTTCGTGTTCTCCGGCAATACCGTCTATGACAGCGCGACGCTCGAGAACCTTGTCAAAGCATATCTCGACCGCCCGGTCTCCCTGATGGACATCTATGCGGCGGCGGACACGATCACCGACTACTACGCCGCCCATGGCTATTCGCTGGCCTCGGTCACGGTGCCTGCGCAGAAAATCAGCGGCGGCATCATCAGGCTCGAGATCAGCGAAGGTCGCGTGGCCCGGATCAGCGTGACCGGCAACCATCTCTATGACAGCGACCAGGTCATGGACTACCTCGGTGGCGTCAAGGCGGGGCAGCTCTACCGCGGCGATCAGCTCGACAGCAGCATGCGCACGCTCAACGCCCTGCCCGGCCTCAAGGCCAAGGCCGTGGTCAAGCCCGGCGACGCGTATGGCACCAGCGATGTGGTGATCGAAACCCAGGAACAGCCCTACACCGGCGCCTTGCTGGTGGACACCTACGGCCGCGACGATATCGGCCGCACCCGTTTCGGCGGCACCGTCACTGTCAACAACCCGACCCATACCGGCGACCAGCTGCAATTGCTGGCGCTGACCTCCAATAACGGCCTGCTGAAGTATTACTACGGCGCCTACAGCCTGCCGGTCGGATTCGACGGCACCCGGCTGGTGTTGTCGTACGGGCACGCCGACTTCAAGGTCGACGGCAAATTCAAGGGCGTCGAAGGCAAGAACGACAGCGGCAAGGCGATGATCGAGCAGCCTTTGATCCGCAGCATCGGCGACACCCTGAGCGTCAATTACGGCGTTTCCAGGACCAACGGCAACGCCGACTTCAGCGGTGCGCCGCTGACTGGAACTTCCATCACACTTCTGGAACTGGGCGGTACCTACAATCATGTCTATGCCGACCGCGCCATCACCCAGGTGACGGCCAATGTCGCCAGCAATTTCAGCAAGCGGAAATCGCTGACAGATATCAGCGACCAGAGGTTGAAAATCGAAATGGACATCCAGCATCTGCAACCCATTTTTGATACCGCCTTCAGTGTGCTGGTCCGCCTCAACGGGGCTTATTCCCCCGATCCGCTGGTGGATGCCCAGCAATACTCGCTCGGCGGCCCGCAAAGCGTGCGCGGCTTCCAGCCCGCGGAAGTCCGCGGCGACCGCGGCTATCTGGGCTCTGTGACGCTGCAACGGCCCTTCCACTTCGGCGATGCCATTCTCAACCCGCGCGTCTTCGCCGATTCGGGCCGCGTCTTCACGATCGACAGCCCCGCGGATACCTCCCTCTCCAGTGCCGGCGTCGGGCTGGACGGCCATTACGACCGGCTCGATGCCCGGCTCGACTGGGCTTACCCGCTGGGGGATCACCCTTCCGGCGACGGCCGCGATCATGGCCGCCTGTATGGTTCGCTTGCAGTTGCTTTCTGAGGACACTGTCATGAACTCAAACAAGCTTCTACCCCTGCCCGCCGCCATCCGCGCCGCCCGCCTCGGCGGCCTGTTCACCCTGCTGCTGCCGGGCCTGGCCCTGGCCGCCCCCAGTGGCGCCAGCATCGTTGCCGGACAGGCGTCCATCAGCACGCCACAGTCCAACACCACCGTCATCAACCAGTCCTCGCAGAACGCCGTCATCAACTGGCAGCAGTTCAACGTCGGCCAGAACGAATCGGTGCAGTTCAATCAGCCCAATGCTTCGGCGGCGATCCTCAATCGCGTCATCGGCGGCTCGCCCTCGGACATCTTCGGTCGCATCGGCGCCAACGGTCGCGTCTTCCTGGTCAATCCCAACGGCGTGCTGTTCGGCAGAAATGCGCAGGTGGACGTCGGCGGCCTGATGGCCAGCACCCTGGACATCGGCAATCGGGACTTCATGGCCGGCCACTACGCCTTTGCCGGCAACAGCACGGCGACGGTTGCCAACGAGGGCACGATCAACGCGGGCCAGGGCGGTTTCGTGGTACTGGCCGGCGACTATGTCGAAAACAGCGGCATCGTCCAGGCCCAGCTCGGCACCGTGGCGCTGGGCTCCGGTTCGGCGGTGACGCTGGATATGAATGGCGACGGGCTGGTTAATCTCAGCGTCGACCAGGCCGCGCTCAGCAGCCGTGCCGGCGCCGCCAATCTCGGCACGCTCGCCGCGCAGGGCGGCACCGTCATCATGACCGCCAGCGTCGCGCAGTCGCTGGCGAGCACCGCGGTCAACAACCGCGGCGTGGTCAACGCCAGCGGCATCGAGGAGCGCGGTGGCGACATCTACCTCACCGCCGAGGGCGGCGGCATCGGCAACAGCGGCACACTCAACGCCGCTGGTGGCACAACTCAGGCGGGCGGCAATATTGCAGTGCGCGGCGACGGCGACATCCTGCTTGCAGCAGGCTCCGGCATCGACGCCAGTGGCGCCAATGGCGGCACTGTGCACGCGGTCGCCGGACAACTACTCACGCTGGAACAAGGCGCCAATACGACAGTCACCAACACCGGCAGCACCGGCAAAGGTGGTTTCGCCGAGCTCTCAGGCCATGACGTCAGCCTGCACGATATCGTCAGCCTCGGCCACGGCGGACACCTGCTGATCGACCCGGTCGACCTCACCATCGGCCCCGGCGCCGACTCCAGCTCGAACTTCAACCAGCAGTTACTGGAAACCCAGTTGCAGAACGCCAACGGTTACGGCGGCGATGTTGCCGTCGTCGCCGGCAACAGCATCACCATCCAATCGCTGACCAATGGCGTGCTCGACGGCACCAACCAAAGTGGCGCCGGCACCGGCGGCAGATTGTTCCTGGGCATTGGCAGTTGCACTTCAGACTGTTTCAGCAATGATTTCGTCCCTGGCGGCACCAGCGCCAGCTTCATCAAGTTCGACACGCTGACCGACGAGATCCTCCTCGACGGCGCCCTCACGATCGATGCCGGCCAGGGCACGATCGATGTCGGCAATTTCCAGGCTCACGCCATCGCCCTGGCTGCCGACGGCGACATTGGCTTCGGCACCCTCGTTACTCACGACAGCGGCGGCACCGACAGTCCCGATGTCTCCGTGGTCTCGTCGGGCGGAAACATCAGTGGCAGCGGGCAAATCCTCGCCAGCAGCGCAGTCTTCGGGCCCCATGTCAGGCTCGACTCTGGACAAGGCAGCATCGATCTCGGAACAAACGACATTGTCGTCGCTGGCACCGGCGGCAGCAATGTCAACCTTCACGCCTTCGGAAATATCAATTTCGGCGCCTTGACGGTCGCAGACCAATCCACCAGCAGTGGTACAGGCTCGATTGTCGATGTGAGCTCCGGCGAGGGCGGGATCGATGGCGGCCTGATCGCAGTCAATAACGACTCCAGTTCCAGTGATCTCTTCATCACTGCCAGCCACGACATTCATCTGGCTGCCGATCCGAGTTCACATCTCAGCATTGCGGTATCGGGATACGATGGGCAGGATGGCAACGGCAACACCGCTGCCGTCAGCCTCAACACAGCAGGAGCCATCACTTTGGATGGTGGGGTCGCGATAGATGCGGAGGTGGGTAATGTCTCCGTCAGTGGTGCGGCTTCGCTGAGCATGGCGGCCGACACCATCACCATCAATAGCGCGCTATCGGTCAACAACGCCCTCAACGCCAGCATTCTCGCTGTCAGCGAAGGCGGACAGGTGCTTGTGGATATCGTCCCTGGATCATCGAATGCAGGCTCGGCACCTGCGCAGATTGCCGGTGATGTCATTCTCGATGGCAAAACCGGCGTGACCCTCGGAGGCGACATGCAGGTCAACCACCTGCTGATCCTCAACGACACCGGCGATATCGTCGCCGGCGACGATGCGCTGTTTCTCAAGGCCAACTACGTCGGCATGCTGGTGAACTCTGGCAACATCGACATGAGCCTGAGCAATCTGACCGTCGGCAGCGGCACGCTGCCTTCGGGCTCCCCCGGCAGTTTTGAGTCGACGTCGCTGCCGGCACGCAGCGGCACCAGCATCACTCCGACCGATTTCGGCTTTGATCCAACGATGATTTCCCAGCTCGGATCGCTGCAACCCTTGTCGAGTTCGCCCAACGCAAGCTTCACCGCCAGTGGCAGCATCACGCTTGGGGATCTGACGATGAACGGCGACTACCTGTACCTGAGCTCGAGCAACACCAGCCTGGCCGGCCCGCTCGCGCATGGCGGCAGCGGCCCGTTGTTTGCCAACTTTGTGCCCAGCAATCCGACCAGCGGCATTTCGCTGGCCGGCGTCGACACGCTGGCCACCAGCCCCAACGCCCCACCGCTGACCCTGGTCTACGGTTCCAGCCAGTACACTGGCGCGATCACCGCCGATCCGAATAGCACACCGCTGAACGTGCTACCGACCCACACCAACTTCGTATTCGCCACCACCGGCAACGTCAGCGGCTTCGACACGCTGCAGACCAACGGGCAGGTTGCCGAACTGCGCAGCGGCGTACTGACCATCCGCGGCCAGACAACACCGCCGCCGCCACCACCGCCCCCGGCTGACGATGAGGTGCTCGCGGCCGGCAGCACGGCGACGCAGTCCGTGTTCCAGAGCACCTTCGGCAATACGCCTGGCAGCCAGCATATCCTGACCGGCCCCACCGACGAGTACGGCAACATCGTGAGCGGCTATGGCTCGATCGAGCAGCAGACCGACAGCGATCTCACCGTCAAGAGCTGTAAATAATGGACGCAGGTAAAGCCATGAATCCGAAAACAATCATGAGCGTTGCAGCGCTGGCGCTGACCGTCTTTGCCGGCAACTGCTGGGCCGCTGCCGCCGGCGAGGTGGCGCTGATCACCGGCCGCGGCACGGCAACGGCTTCCGACGGCACGGTACGCTCGCTCGCCAAGGGCGATCCGGTCTACTCCGGCGAGATCGTCAACTCCGGCGCCAGCAGCTACGTCAACCTCAAGTTCGCCGACGGCGGCTTTATCCTGCTGCGGCCGCGCAGCCGTTTTGAAATCGCCGACTTCAAGTATGCCGGTGCCGCCCCTGCGGCCACTACGGCGCCCGCGGTCCCGCCACCCCCGGCCGCAAAGATGCCAGCCGTCCAGCCGGCCATTGCGGCGCCCGCGCCGGTGGCGCGCGAAAACTCGGCGGAGCACGCATTCTTCCGTTTGCTCAAGGGCGGATTCCGCGCCATTTCCGGCCTGGTCGGACACATCAACCGCGCCGACTACCGGGTCTCGACGCCGGTCGCCACCATCGGCATCCGCGGCACCGACTATCTCGCGGTGGTCTGCGACGCGATCTGCGCGCACGATCCGGTCATTGCCGAAGCCCTGCCCGATGGCGCCAACGCACTGGGTGGCACGGTGGTCGGCGTGTTCTCCGGCGGTATCTATGTTGAGAACGCAGCCGGCAAACAGACCGACGTGGCCCCCAGCCAATACCTGATCAACCTGCCCGACGGCCGGCAGTTCGTGCTGCCCTCGATGCCGCACTTCCTGCAAGTCGACCCGATTCCCAATCCGAAGGACATCTGCGCCGACTGACACAAGCCTGGAGACAACGGCCCCGCTGGGGCCGTTTTTTTGCCACCCGCCCGCCATGGCAGGCCGGTTCGATCCTTTGGAACAGCCGCTTATGATGCGCCGGATACCCCACCTCACCTGAAGGAACCGTCGTGGCTCGCATACTCCTGGCATGGGAACTGGGCGCGGGACTGGGCCATGTTGCGCCGCTGCGTGTGCTGGCGCGGGAACTGCGCCAACGTGGACACGCCTGCGTCTTCGCGCTGCGCGACCTGGCGATGGCGGAAGAATTCCTCGAACCCGAGTTGGGCCCTGTAGTGCAGGCGCCGCTGAATCTTGGCGCGATACACCATGCGGTCAAGACACAAGTCAGTTACGCCAGCCTGCTGCACAACACCGGCTTCGACGACGCCGCGGGTCTCGCCGCGCGGCTGCGCGCCTGGCGCGAGATCGTGCACACGCATGCCTGCGACCTGGTAATCACCGACCATGCACCCACCGCCGTCGTCGCCGCATGGGGCCTGCATCGCCCTGCCCTGCAGCTGGGCACCGGCTTTACCGTCCCGCCCGTTCAGCAACCGTTCCCGTTGTTCCGGGAGGATTTGAAGGTCGACCGCGATATCCTGCTGAACAACGAAGCGGCGGTGCTCGAGGTGCTGGCCCGCGCCCATGCGCGGCTGCAACTGCCGGCCCCGGACACGCTGCAACAACCATTCAGCCACGCGCACCCGGCATTGCTCACCTATGTCGAACTCGACCATTACTGCAACACACGCAGCGGACCCTACCTCGGCCTGCCGCATATCGCGCAAGGCGCCGCACCGCAATGGCCGGCCGGCAACGGGCCCAGACTATTCGCCTACCTGCGGCCCTCGAAGCAGTTTCATGCCCTGCTCGCAGCCCTGCAGCGCCTGCCGGCGCGGGTGCTGGTGCGTGTCGGTGACATCGCTGCGGACACACTGCGTGGCTTTGAGCGGCCGGGCCTGCGCATCACCGAGGAACTGATCGATCTGCGCCAGGCCGCAGCGGACTGCGATGCCTTTGTCGGTTATGGCGCACATGGCGCCACCGCTGAAATGCTGTTGGCGGGAAAGCCGGTCCTGCTGGTCCCCAATACGCAGGAGCAAGGTCTGGTCGCACTCCGCGCGCAACAACTGGGCGCCGGCCTGACGCCACCGCTCACGGGCTCATTCAACCTCAGTGCGGCCCTGCGGCAACTGCTCGACGATGCCGCGCTGAAAAAGGCTGCGGAGAATTTTGCCGCACGCCATGCACAGCAGGCGCGCGGTGAAATCATCCCTGATCTGGCGCGACACGCACTCGGACTGATCAAGACCCCGTCGCGCGACGCGCCAGCAGATTCTTGAGCGGCGTCAGCCGATTCACCGTGTCCATGCCGGCATTGCGCAGGCGGTCCCATGCCGCGCTGCGATGGCCGAATGCCCGGTGCAGGCCATCGGTCATCGCCAGCATTTCGAGATTGTCGGCCTTGCGCGCCCGCTCGTAGCGCTGCAGGCCGCGCAGCGCACCGATATCCGCACCGCGCTTGCGAGCCGCAACAATGGCCTCCACCAATGCCGCCGCATCGGCCAGGCCCATGTTGACGCCCTGCCCGGCCAGCGGATGCACGACGTGCGCGGCGTCGCCCACCAGCGCCAGCCGCGGCTGCACATAACGGCTGGCGTGCAGCAGCCGCAGCGGGTAAGCCACGCGGCGCGTCGTACCGAGGATGGCGCCGAACTGGAATTGCGCGGCGGCGGCCAGGCGGTTGCAGAACTCGTCATCACCCAGCGCCAGCAACTCGTCCGCATTCGTCGCCGACCAGACGATGGACGAGCGTCCGTCCGCCAGCGGCAGAAAGGCCAGCGGTCCTTCCGGCAGAAAACGCTGGCTGGCAATCCCGCCGTGTGGCCGTTCGGTCCTGACATGACAGACCACGGCCTGCTGCGGATAACTCCAGCGCGTGCATTCGATTCCGGCCCACAGCCGCAACTGCGACTCGGCGCCGTCAGCCGCAAGCACCAGCTTGGCAACGATCGTGCGACCATCGTCCAGCACCAGGCTGGCGACGTCGTCCCGCAGCTCCAGCGCCTGCACGCTGGCGTTCAGATAACGCGGCACCGGCGCAAGCTTTTGCCACAAGGCGTCGAGCATCAGGCTGTTCTCGACGATGTGCCCCAGCTCCGGCACGTCCAGTTCAGCCGCATCGAACTGCAAGGCGGATGCGGGATGCTCGTCCCAGACGCGCATCGTGCGATACGCGCTGACACGCCGGCCGGCGATCTCGGTCCAGACACCCAGTTCGTCGAGCAACCGCGCCGACGCGCTCGAAATCGCGTACACGCGCAGATCGTCGTCCTGTGCGCGCCAGGCCTGCGGTGGCGCACCGCGCTCCAGCAGCGCGACATCGACACCCGCGCGGTGCAGCGCCAGCGCCAGTGCCGCACCGACGATGCCGCCGCCGACGACCACCGCCTCGTGGGCGATTTCGGTGGCTGCCATGGCTCAGGCGGCCGGCGTGGGACGCGTGCGCGCCAGCGCCGGGGTGATGCCGGCGTAGCCGAGGCTCTGCCGCATCACGCGGGTCTTGAGTCCGGGTGTCAGGTCGAGTGCCAGCAGCCCGAGATGACGCAAGCCGCGCAGGCCGGGAATGCGGTTGGAGAACGTGCGCACCAGGCGGTCGGTGAACTCGGCCATGCGCTGACGATCCTGCGCGCGCCGCCGGCCGTATTCATCCAGCTGCGCGGATGCGCCACAATCGCCGACGCCAGCGGCGAGCACCTCGGCAACCGCCGCGACATCGCGCAGGCCGAGATTGAAACCCTGTGCGGCCACCGGGTGCAGCGCCTGCGCGGCGTTGCCGATGAACAGGGTGCGCGGCGCCGTCAGCGTTTCGTTCATCACCCGTTGCAGCGGATGCGCATTGCGACGGCCCAGTTCGAGGAACCGTCCCAGCCTTTCGCCGAACATGTCCTGTGCTTCCCTGAGGAACACCGCATCCGTCCACGCCAGCATGTCCGCGACTTTTTCGGTCGGCACGGTCCACACCATCGAGCACGCGTTGTCCGGCTTCGGCAGCACGGCGAACGGGCCTTCCGGCGTAAACCGTTCATAGGCGACGCCGTGATGCGGACGTACCGGCCGCACGGCGGTGACGATGGCCGACTGCCGGTAATCGAGCGTCTCGGCCGTCAGCCCCAGCAGCCCGCGCACCACCGATTGCGCGCCGTCGGCGGCCACCACCAGCCGCGTCTCGATCGCGCGGCCATCGTCCAGCGTCAGGCGGACCTGCGCCATGTCCACCGACAGGGACTGCAGGCGCGCCGGGCAGATCAGCTCCGTCGGGGTGTCCTGCATCGCCCGCCATAACACGGCACCGACATGGCGAAAGGGAATGTTGTAGCCCAGCGCCGGCAGACCCGCTTCTTCGGCACTGAAGCGCGCCACGCCAAAACGGCCGCGCTCGGAAATATGCGTCGCGGTAATCGGCGTCGCCGCAGCGCTCATCTGCGGCCACACACCCAGCGATGCAAAAACATGATAGCTGGCATCGTTGATGGCGATGCAACGCTCGTCCCAACTCGGCGGAAAGGCCGGCGGCGGCGCCGCCTCGATCAGGATCACCCGCAGCGACAAGGGCGCGAGCGCCACCGCCAGGCTGGCGCCGACCAGCCCTCCGCCGATGATCGCGACATCGTATGGCGCGCCTTGCGGTTTCACGCGCGCATCGCTCATGCAGCCATCAGCGATTCGATTTCGCGTACCGTCTTGGGTACGCCGGCAGTCAGCACTTTGGGTGCGGTCGCCGTGATCAGCACATCATCCTCGATGCGGATGCCGATGCCCCAGTATTTCTCGTTGACGCCTGTGCTGCCCGGCGGAATATACAGCCCAGGCTCGACCGTCATCACCATGCCGGCTTCGAACCTGCGGTAACGGCCATCGAGCTTGTAGCGGCCGACGTCGTGCACGTCCATGCCCAGCCAGTGACCGGTGCCGTGCATGAAGAATCGCCGCTGGGCGCCATCGTGTATCAACTCGCCCACCTCGCCCTTGAGCAGGCCCAGGTCCACCAGTCCCTGCGTCAGGATGCGCGTCGCCACGTCGTGCGGCTTGCCGGCCGACACGCCCGGCTTGAGCCACTTGATCGCCTGCCGGTTGGCCTCCAGCACGATTTCGTACACGGCCTGCTGCGCCTTGCTGAATTTGCCGTTGACCGGAAACGTGCGGGTGATGTCGGCGGTGTAGCCCTGCCACTCGCCGCCGGCATCGATCAACAGCAGGTCGCCATCGCGCAGCGGTGCGGTGTTCTCGACGTAGTGCAGGATGCAACCGTTCTCGCCGCCGCCGACGATGGAGCCGTAACCGCACTCCATGTCGTGCTGCGCGAAGTGGTGATGGATTTCGGCGGCGACCTGCCACTCGAACAATCCCGGCCGCGTGTAGCGCATCGCCCGGCAATGCGCCTCGGCGCTCCACGCGCAGGCCTGCGCCAGCACCGCCGCCTCGTGTGCCGACTTGATCAGGCGCATTTCGTGCAGGCTGGTCTCCAGTGCGACGAAGCCGGTGGGCGCCGCAGCCCCGCGGCGCGAGATTTCGCGGATGTGCCGGACGCAGCCGGCGATGGTCTGGTCCAGCTCCGGATGTTCGCCGATGCTGTAGAACACCTGCTCGCGCCCGGCCAGCAGGTCCGGCAATTCCTGCTCGAACGCTTCGATGTCATGCGCCTGATCGGCGCCGTAGTCGCGGACCGCGCCTTCGGGTCCGGCGCGGCGGCCGTCCCAGATTTCGCGTTCGGCGTTGCGCTCGCGCACGAACATCACGAACTCGCCCTGCTTGCGCCCCGGCGCCAGCACGAGGATGGCGTCGGGCTCGAGGAACCCGCTGAGATAGCGGAAATCGCTGTCCTGCCTGAACGTGTAATGGGTGTCGCGCGAACGCACGACCTCATGCGCGGACGGCACGATCGCCACGCCGCGCCGGCCGATTTTCCTCATCAGGCGCGAGCGCCGCGCTGCGAATTCCCGGGCCTGGATACGGGTGGGTTTCATCTGCAGACTCGCTCAGTGCAGCCGGGCGGACGTGCCGGGATCGGGCGTCGGCTGGCGCCGCAGTTCCATGTAGATCAGTTGCGCGCCGACGCGGATGTATTCGACCAGTTCGGCATAGGCGTTCTCCTCGATCTCCAGGTCATCGTCCTGGGCGACGCTGGCACGGGTGAACTGGGTGAAATCCTGGATGATCTCGCGCGCTTCTTCCGAGCAGGTTTCGATATCGAAACGCGGCCGGCTCGCCAGTCCGAACAGGAAACCCTCGCACCAGGCGGACAGCGCCTGCACGCGTGCGGCCAGCAGGGCTTCGTCATCCGGCAGCAGCGGCGTAAAGCCGTTCTCGTCGTCCTGCAGCGAACGCAACGACTGGTCCAGCAACCGGGCCAGCAGGTTGCGCGACTCGGTGTCGGGAACCTTGAGGTTCTCCTCGCCCGGCGTCAGCAGTTCCTGCGGATTGATCTCGTCCGGATTCATCACGCACAGCGTGCCGCAAAGCGCGCCGTGATAGCCGGCGGCATCTTCGTCATAGTCGAGACGCACCAGCGTCGTGTGCAGGTCGTCGTAGCGGATCGCGGATTCCATGCGCGAATTATACGCCTGCGCATCGCGCCGGCCTTGACTATTGCCTCAGTCGAGGCCCATGTTCGCGCTCATGTCCGCCGGCTTCGGGCCGCGCGTGCTGCGCCGGGCGCCGCTCGCGTCCGTTCCTGTCTGGCGACTCCCGGCGTTGCATCGCGCGTTGCGGCGGACGAGGCGTCTCGCGCGGCAGGTCGATCAGCCGGTCGTGCGGCGCGGGTTTCGCAACCGGCGTGTCGTCGTTCCGGACCCGTTCGGACCGCCGCTGCACGAAATGCGAGGACGGCAGCGCACCCTCATGCGCCGGTGCCGAATCGGCTGGCGCAGGAACGGCCGGCTCCGGGTGCGGCCCGGCGGCACCGGCCGGCGGAGCGATCCGCTCGCGCGGCGCGTGTTCCGGCC
>DATMTG010000134.1:0-3906 GCA_035565075.1 Stenotrophobium sp. | reverse complement strand
CCTGCGCATCTTCCTCAAGTACGGCGTGCGCACCACCAACATCGCGCAGGAAGCGGCGTGGTGCTGGCGCCGGTTGCCGGTGCCGGTGATCGCGGTGTTGCACGGCCGCTGCTACGGCGGCGGCCTGCAGATCGCGCTGGCTGCCGATTTCCGCTACGCCGCGCCGGACTGCGAACTGTCGGTGATGGAGGTGAAGTGGGGCCTGGTGCCGGACATGACCGGTACGGTGACGCTGCGCGAGTTGCTGCCGATGGATACCGCCAAGGAACTGGCCATGACCGGCCGCGTGTTCGATGCCGTCGATGCCAAGGCCCTGAACCTGGTGACCGGCGTGGCAGACGATCCGCTGGCGGCGGCCGAAGCGCTGGTGGCGCAGATCAGGACCCGCTCGCCGGATGCGGTGGCCGGGGTCAAGGCGCTGTTCGAGCAGACCTGGAATGCGACGGTGGCCGATGCGTTCGCGGTCGAGAGCCGCATCCAGATGAAGATGTTCATGAGCCGCAACCAGCGCATCGCGGCGCGCGCCAATCTCAAGAAACAAGCGCCGGAATATGTTGCGCGAAAATTCGATGCCTGAACCTGCTGCCGTGTCCGCGGCGACGCTCAACCCGCTGATCCCCTTCGTGCTCGGCGTGCGAGGCGTGCGCGGTTATGCCGTGCGGCTGACCGAGGGTCTGGATTCGATGTTCAACTGGCGCGAGTATCCGCCGGCGGTGGCGGCGTTGCTCGGGCAGGCGCTGGCGGCGATGCCGATGCTGGCGGCCGACCTGACGCAGGACGCTTACATGAACCTGCAATTCCAGGGCAAGCACGCGCTCAAGCTGCTGGTGGCGCAGGTGGACCAGCACCTGCAGCTGCGTGGCATGGCGAAATTTTCGCCTGATGCGAAAGGGGCGTATGCCGAGTTGACGGCGGGCGGCCTGCTGGCCTGCCTGCTGGAGCCGCGGCACGGCGTCGAACGTTACCAGGCGGTGGTCGAGGCCAGCGGCCATTCGCTGGCGGAGTCGCTGGAAAATTATTTCCGCCAGTCCGAGCAGTTGCCGACCCTGATCCGGCTGGCGGCGGGCGGTCGCGCGCTTGCCGGTATCCTGCTGCAACGCCTGCCTGAAGGGGCGGGACTCGATGATGCGCACTGGCAGCACGTGCAGACCTTGTTCGCGACGCTGGATGAAGCCGAGTTGCTGGCGACCGAACCGCTGACCCTTCTGTCGCGCCTGTTCGCCGAGGATGAGGTGCGCGTGTTCGAAGCGCGCCCGGTGCGGCTGCGCTGCCGCTGCGATCGCGTCAGCATTTCGACCATGTTGCTGTCGCTGGGCGAGGCGGAAGTCGCCGACGTGCTGCGCGAGCAGGGCAAGGTCGAGGTGACCTGCGAGTTCTGCGGCAAGCATTACAGCTACGCCGAACTGGAAATGCGCGAGTTGTTCGACGGCGCGCGCCTGAGCAATCCCGAAAACCGGACCCGCCAATGATCATTCCGAAATACCGCGTCGGGCCTTCGCGCATCGCCGGTGCTGGGCAGGGACTGTTCCTGGAGCAGGCGGTGTCCGGCGGCGGCGTGATCATCGCGCCGGACAACGTGCACACGGTGTGGCCGGAATCGAGGCTGCGGAAGTACCCGGCCGATTCGCGCGAGGCCGAATCCAGCGTGCGCTGGTTCGAGGATTATTTCTCGCTGACGCCGGAATGGAGCGACGAGTGCTACGTCAACCATTCCTTCAGTCCCAACGCGCTGTGGCATCTCGGTTTCATCTTTGCGCTCGCCGACCTCGACGCCGGGGCCGAGATCACCATGGACTACCGCTACGTCATCGGTTCGGGCGAAGAACTGCCGTTCAAGGACAGCGTCACCGGCCGCAGCATCGTCGGACTGCCGTGGGTGGAATGCCTGCGCGGCAGCGCGCAACAACTGCTGGCGAGGCTGACGTGATCGGCGACATCACCCGGCGCGCGGCGCAGGCGCTGGCCGATTTCCTGCGGCTGGAAGCGGCCGGCGGCATCCTGCTGATCGCCGCCGCGCTGCTGGCGTTGATCGCGGCCAACACGCCGCTGGCCGCAGGTTACAACGCCTTGTTCGACCTGCCGGTGCAGGTGCGCATCGGCGCGCTCGACATCGACAAGCCGTTGCTGCTGTGGATCAACGACGGCTTCATGGCGGTGTTCTTCCTGCTGGTCGGTCTGGAACTCAAGCGCGAGCTGGTCGAAGGCCAGTTCGCCAACCGTGCGCAGATCGCCTTGCCGGCGCTGTGCGCGATTGGCGGCATGATCGTGCCGATGGCGATTTATGCCGGTCTGAATCACAGCGATGCGGCAGCGATGTCAGGCTTCGCGATTCCGGCGGCGACCGACATTGCGTTCGCATTGGGGATCCTGTCGCTGCTCGGATCGCGCGTGCCGCTGGCCCTGAAGGTGCTGCTGACCGCGATTGCGGTGGCGGACGATCTCGGCGCGATCATCCTCATCGCCCTGTTCTACACCCACGAACTGTCGCTGCTGGCCGCAGGTGTCGCACTGCTGACGCTGGCAGGCCTGGTGCTGCTCAACCGGCGCGGCGTCACCCGCCTGGCCCCTTACCTGCTGATCGGCGGCGTGTTGTGGGTGGCGATGCTCAAGTCGGGCGTGCACGCGACGCTGGCCGGCGTGATCCTCGGCATGACCATTCCGCTGGGCGATCGCCGCAATCCCGAGGTGCGGCCGCTGGAAACGCTGGAGCACCGGCTGCATCCCTGGGTGGCGTTCGCCATCCTGCCGCTGTTCGCGTTTGCCAACGCCGGCGTGCCGCTGGCCGGGCTGTCGTTCGCCAGCCTGCTGCAGCCGGTGCCACTGGGCATCGCCGCCGGGCTGGTGCTGGGCAAGCAGATCGGCATCTTCGGCGCCGCGGCACTGGCGATCAAGCTGGGCTGGATGCGCATGCCCGAAGGCGTGCAGTGGCGCACGCTGTACGGCATGTCGATCCTCTGCGGCATCGGCTTCACCATGAGCCTGTTCATCGGCTCGCTGGCGTTCGAAAGCGGCCAGCCCGACCTGATGGTGAGCAACCGCATCGGCATCCTCGCCGGCTCTCTGATTGCCGCGGTCGCCGGTTATGCCGTGCTGCGGCGCGGGCTGCCCCGGTCCGGCGCCTGAGGCGTACAGACTGCTGTCTGGCGTCACCCGCTCCTGTTTTTTGCGGGGCAATTGATATTATTAAATATAAGGTAATTAGGGCGTTTCGTAACCATCGTGATGAGGTAACTTACGATGGTGAAAAGGAAAAGGGACTATTTCAGTTGTGCGGCCAACTTTGAACGGGGCCGAAAGTGCGTGTTCTGCGGCTCGTTCAAGGTCTGCAAGACGGCGCGTGGATATACATCAAATGCCGCAGCTGCGGAGCCAGTAAAAGCCTCATCAAGCTGCGTCGTGAGATTGCCATTCTCAAGGGCTTCTACCGGCAACAGCCGGCCTATCGCCTGGCGCTGGATCTTGGGGTGGATGTCAAAGTCGTGACCCGGATCTACCAGCGCTTGCGCGAAGCCCTGTTTCATGTGACGGAGCTGGAGGGTGCCAGGCTGAGCGGCGACATCGAGCTTGATGAGGCTTATTTCGGCGGCCGCCGAAAAGGCCTGCGCGGACGCGCGGCCCGAGGCAAAAGCGTGGTCTTTGGCCTGCTGGAGCGTGACGGCGTGGTCTACACCAAGGTCGTGGAGAGCGTCAGTGCCGAAACGCTCATGGGTCATATCCGAGCGCATACCCGCAAGGGATCGGTCTATTACACCGACGCCTTTTCGGGCTATCGTTCGCTCAAGCGCTATGGCAAGCATCGTGTGGTGAATCACTCCAAAACGTTTGTGAATCAGAGAACTAAAAACCACATCAACGGCATCGAGGGCTTTTGGAGTTACGCCAAGCACATCCTGTACAACTATCGTG
>DATMTG010000133.1:0-6997 GCA_035565075.1 Stenotrophobium sp. | reverse complement strand
GGTGACGCATTTTTGCCTATCTTTGCTCGCGGGTATCGCTGAACCGCACATCCGGATGCCGCTCCTGCGTCATCGACAGGTTGACGCTGCTCGACGCCAGGTACACCAGCGTGCCGTAGTGATCCTTGGCCAGCCGCTGTTCGTTCTTGTCGATGAACTCGCGCAGTTTTTTGGCGTCGTCGCAGTGCACCCAGCGGGCGTTGTGCACCTGCACCGGCTCGAACACACAGTCGACGTTGTACTCGTCCTTGAGCCGGTACTGCACCACGTCGAACTGCAGCACGCCCACGGCGCCGAGGATGATGTCGTTGTTGGTAACCGGCCGGTAGACCTGCGTCGCGCCCTCTTCGCAGAGCTGGTCCAGGCCCTTGTTGAGCTGCTTGGCCTTGAGCGGGTCCTTCAGCACCACGCGGCGGAACAGGTCCGGCGCAAAATTCGGAATGCCGGTGAAGTGCAACTCTTCGCCTTCCGAGAACGAATCGCCGATGGCGATGGTGCCGTGGTTGTGCAGGCCGATGATGTCGCCGGGCCATGCCTGCTCGACGCTCTCGCGGTCGGCCGCCATGAAGGTCAGCGCGCTGTTCACCCGCACCGGGCCGCCGAGGCGCACGCTGTGCAACACCATGCCCTTGCGATAACTGCCGGAACAGACGCGCAGAAACGCGACGCGGTCGCGATGCTTCGGGTCCATGTTGGCCTGGATCTTGAACACGAAGCCGGTGAACTTTTCGTGCGCGGGAAAAATCTCGTGCTGCTGTCCCTTGAACTCGGCGACGCGCGGCTGCGGCGGCGGTGCCCACTCGGTGAAGCCGTTGAGCAACTCGCGCACGCCGAAATTATTGATGCCGGAGCCGAAGAACACCGGCGTCAGCCTGGCCGCGCGGTAGTCGTCGAGATTGAAGCCGTCGCCCGCCATCTGCAGCAGCTCGATCTCGTCGCGCAGCGTCAGGTAATCCTGCCCGAAACGCTCGGCCAGGCCCGGCGACAGCAGGCCGTCGATGGTCTCGATTTCCGAGACGCGGTGCTTGTCGCCCGAGTAGAGATAGAAACGGTCTTCGAGCAGGTGGTAGACGCCCTTGAAGCCGCGGCCCATGCCCACCGGCCAGGTGATCGGCGTGCAGCGGATGCTGAGGATGCGCTCGATCTCGTCGAGCAGTTCCAGCGGCGGCCGGCTCTCGCGGTCGAGCTTGTTGATGAAGGTGACGATCGGCGTCGCGCGCAGGCGCGTGACTTCCATCAGCTTGATCGTGCGCGGCTCGACGCCCTTGGCGGCGTCGATCACCATCAGCGCTGAGTCCACCGCGGTCAGCGTGCGGTAGGTGTCCTCGGAAAAATCCTCGTGGCCCGGCGTGTCCAGCAGGTTGACGATCTTGCCGTTGTACGGGAACTGCATCACCGAGGTGGTGATCGAGATGCCGCGCTGCTGCTCCAGCGCCATCCAGTCGGAGGTCGCGTGGCGCGTCGCCTTGCGGCCCTTGACCGTACCGGCGAGCTGGATCGCGCCACCGAACAGCAGCAGCTTCTCCGTCAGCGTGGTCTTGCCCGCGTCCGGATGGGAAATGATGGCGAAGGTGCGCCGCAGCGCAGCCTGTGTCGCAGCCTCGGTCATGACGGTGGATTCACGGTAAAGGGGCGGGATTTTAGCCGCTCCGGCCCTGTCGTGCGCAGCGCGGCATGGATTCGGGCGCGCCAGGGGCGCATCCCGCTATAATTCCGCCCCTTTGGGCCTGTAGCTCAGTTGGTTAGAGCAGGGGACTCATAATCCCTTGGTCCTCGGTTCGAGTCCGAGCGGGCCCACCATTTCCTCTAGGCTGCATCGTCAAGCACCGTTTGGAGAGACTTTGAAGACCATCAAGAAATCGACCAAGCTGGCCAGCGTGCTCTACGACATCCGCGGGCCGATCACGGATGCGGCGCGGAAGATGGAGGACGAGGGCCAGAAAATCATCAAGCTGAATATCGGCAACCTCGCCGCGTTCGGCTTCGACGCCCCCGAAGAGATCCAGCAGGACATGATTCGCAACCTGCCCAATTCTGCTGGCTATTCCGACAGCAAGGGCATCTTCGCGGCACGCAAGGCCGTGATGCACGAAACCCAGAAGCAAAACATCGCCGGCGTCACGCTCGATGATATTTACCTGGGCAATGGCGCCAGCGAGTTGATCGTGATGGCCGCCAATGCCTTGCTCAACGAAGGCGACGAGCTGCTGGTGCCGATGCCCGACTATCCGCTGTGGACGGCCTCCACCAGCCTGGCCGGCGGCCGGCCTGTGCATTACCACTGCGACGAGGCCAATCACTGGATGCCCGACCTGGCGGATATCCGCGCCAAGATCACGCCGCGCACCAAGGGCATCGTCGTGATCAACCCCAACAATCCGACCGGCGCGCTCTACTCGGATGAACTCCTGCGGGGCCTGATCGAGATCGCGCGCGAACACGGCCTGGTGTTGCTGGCCGACGAGGTCTACGACAAGGTCCTGTACGACGGCGCCCGGCATACGGCGATCGCCAGCCTGTCGACCGACGTGCTGACGCTCACGTTCAACTCGCTGTCCAAGAGCTACCGCTCCTGCGGCTATCGCGCGGGCTGGATGGTGGTGTCGGGCGACAAGGTCGCCGCACGCGACTACATCGAGGGCCTGAACATGCTCTCCAACATGCGCCTCTGCGCCAACGTCCCGGGGCAATGGGCGGTGCAGACCGCGCTGGGCGGGTACCAGAGCATCAACGACCTGGTTGGCGAAGGTGGCCGCCTGCGCCGCCAGCGCGATCTGGCCTATGAACTGATCACCGCGATCCCCGGCGTCACCTGCGTCAAGCCGCAAGCTGCGCTGTACATGTTCCCCCGGCTCGATCCCAAGGTGTATCCGATCAAGGATGATCGCCAGTTTTTCTTCGAGGTCCTGAACGAAACGCGCGTGATGCTGGTGCAGGGCACCGGGTTCAACTGGCCGACGCCCGATCATTTCCGCATCGTGTTCCTGCCCCACGAAGACGATCTGCGCGAGGCCATCGGCCGGATCGCGAAATTCCTCGAGGGCTATCGAAGCCGTTACGCGGCATAGCGCTGGTCGCCGCCGAATGGCTGAGTCTGGGTGCGCCTTCAAGCAATTCCCGCAGCACGCAGGATCGAGCGCGGCACGCCTGCCTGTCCGGGATAGCCGCCGGCTTTCTGTTTTTTTCACGGTGAAAGGCGGACAATGGCACGCAGGCGCTACATGAAACGGCCGGCCGCCAGCAAAATCCAGACACGAAGCAGCGCATAATCTTTATCCGGCGGACACTGACTTTCTGCTCATCGCAGCCATGCTCCTGAAGTCCATCCCCCCAAAAATCCAGCGCCTGGTCCTGGGCAAGAAGCTGGACCCGCTGAATCCGCAGACGCGCCACAGCATCGTGCTGGTGGCGTTCCTGGCGTGGATCGGGCTGGGCGCCGACGGCCTGTCCTCGGCCTGCTACGGCCCCGAGGAATCCTTCCTGGCGCTGGGCGTGCACACCCACATGGGCCTGTATCTCGCGGCGATGACCGCCGTGACGGTCTTCATCATCTCGCTGGCCTACAACCAGGTGATCCAGCTCTTCCCCTCCGGCGGCGGCGGCTACAAGGCCGCGACCAAGCTGGTCGGACCCTACGCCGGACTGGTCTCGGGCTCGGCCCTGATCGTGGATTACGTGCTGACCATCACCCTGTCCATCTCCAGCGGAATGGATGCGCTTTTCAGCCTGTTCCCCCTGGAATACCAGGCTTACAAGTTGAGCGCGGAACTGGCGATGCTGATCGTGCTGATCATGCTCAACCTGCGGGGCATGAAGGAATCGATCCAGGTCCTGATGCCGATCTTCCTGGGATTTTTCCTGACGCATGTCGCGCTGATCGTCTACGGCATCGGCGTACACATCAACGCCCTGTCAACGCTGATCCCCGACACGCTCCAGAAAAGCCATGAGCTGACCCAGCAGCTCGGATGGGTGTTCGTTGCCTCCCTGTTCCTGCGCGCCTATTCCCTGGGCGGCGGCACCTACACCGGCATCGAGGCGGTGTCCAACAACGTCAACATGCTGCGCGAACCGCGCGTGCGCACCGGCCACTGGACCATGTTCTACATGGCCACGTCACTGGCATTCACCGCCGGCGGCATCATCCTGCTGTACATGCTGTGGAATGCACACGCGGTCCCCGGGCAGACCCTCAATGCCGTCGTTTTCCGCTCCATCCTGGAGCACCTGCACGGGGCCAATCCGGAATTCGTGCAGTATTCGCTGATCGCGGCGCTGACGCTGGAAGCGGGCCTGCTGCTGGTCGCGGCCAATACCGGCTTCCTCGGCGGCCCGGCCGTGATGGCCAACATGGCGGTCGATCGCTGGATGCCGCGCCAGTTCCGCCAGCTGTCGAGCCGGCTGGTCACGCAGAACGGCATCCTGCTCATGGGCGGCGCGGCAACGCTGATCCTGCTGGCAACGCACGGCGAGGTCTCGGTGCTGGTCGTGCTTTACAGCATCAATGTGTTCCTCACCTTTTCACTGTCGCTGTTCGGCCTGTGCCGCTACTGGTGGCAGCAGCGCCTGTACACCAACGACTGGGGAAAAAATTTCCTGCTGTCGCTGATCGGCCTGTCCGTCACCTGCTTCATCCTGACCGTGACCCTGGTCGAAAAATTCACCGAAGGCGGCTGGATGACGATCCTGATCACCAGCATCGTGATCTGCGTCTGCCTGGCCATCCGGCAGCACTACGATGCGGTCCAGCGGCAGATGGACATCATCGACAGCCTCCACTCCAAAAAAATGGACTGGGACGATGCAACGCCCTCGCCGCTGCTGGACCCCACTCAATCGACCGCAGTTTTTCTGGTCGGCAGCAATCGCGGAATCGGCATGCACATGCTGGACTGGGTCCTGAGGATGATGCCGGGCCTCTACGTCAACTACATCTTCGTTTCGGTCGGCGAGGTCGACAAGCAGAACTTCGATGGTGAGCGCGCCATCCAGTCGCTGCAGACGCGCATCGAGAACTCCCTGAATTATTTTTCCAGCTACTGTATCGGCAAGGGCCTGCCTTCAGCGTATTACATGGCGTTTGGCGCCGACCCGCTGAACGAGTTGACGCTGCTCTGCCGCAAGGTTGCGCATGATTATCCCAAGGCCGTGTTTTTCGCCAGCAAGCTGGAGTTCAAGCACGAGAACCTGCTGACCCGTATCCTGCACAACCAGATGCCCATCGCCATGCAGCGCAGACTGCATCTGGATGGCCGGCAGATGTTCATCGTGCCGGTCAGCGTACCTGAACAGGCGGCGTCCGCGCCCGGCAGCGGTCCGCGCTACCCGATCACCTGAGCGCGAACGAAACCCTGCTCAGGGGACTGCCTGCGGGTTCAGACTGCCGCAGACCGCCAGCAGTTGAAATGCGTTGAGCGCGCGGTCGTGCTTGCTGCTGACCACATTGACCTGCGCCGCCAGCAGTTCGCGATCGGCATTGAGCAGATCCAGCGTCGTGCGCGTACCGACCGCCAGTTCCTTGCGTGTGCCGTCCAGCGCCAGCGCCGCGGCCCGTTCCTGCGATTCATAGGCGCGGATCACCTCGTCCGCGGCCTGCAGGCGTTCCCATTCCTGGGTCGCTGATTCGGCGTAGCTGCGGCGCAGGTCCTCGGCCAGCGCCGCAGCCTGATCCGCGCGCGCCTGCGCCTCCGAAACCCGCGCACGGATCATGCCGCCCTGATAAATCGGCATCGCCAGCTTCAGTTGCAGGCTCCATTCGTTGACGCGGTCATAACCGAACTCGGTGTTGTCCTGGGAACCGCCGCTGCCGTCCAGCGTGACCTGCGGTCTCCCGGCGGCACCGGCCACCGTGATACGCGATTTCGCGGCGCGCGCATCCGCCTCCGCCGCACGCACGGCGGGCGCTTGCGCCGAGAGCTTGAGCGCCTGTTGCAGGCTGGCCGGAATCACCGGCCCCGGCCAGCCGTCGACCAGTTCGTCCGGCGCGATGCCGGTCAGCCGGCGGAACGCCGCTTCGCTGACATGCTGTCGCGCAATCGCCGACTTGAGCTGCGCCTGCGCTTCGGCGAGCCGCGCCTCGGCCTGCGCCTCGTCGGTATGCGTCGCCTCGCCGGCCTGGGTCCGCAGGTGCGTGTCTGCATACGCTTTTTCCAGCGTCTGCACATCGGCCTGCGACAGTCCGACCACGGCGCGATCGCGCTGCACATCGAGATAGGCGGCAATCGCGGACAGCACGATGTGCGCGGCGGTATCGCTCAGGGTTTCACGCGCACTGTCCATGCCGGAGGCAGCAGCATCGGCCGCAGCCGAGATGCCGCCGCCGGCATAAAGCGGCTGGCTGACATCGATCGACTCGCTGTTGGGCCAGCGCGCGCCTGAAGTCGGAAACAGGGCAGTCGTCCGTAGCGTCGAGCGCCCAGCCGACACGCTGGCCACGACGCTGGGCCGGTAACCGGCGGCGGCTTCGTCCCTGATCGCCTGCGACACGGCGACGCCGGCCTGTCCGGCCTGCATGCGCGGATCGTGATCCAGCGCCAGCGTCACGGCCTCGCGCAGTGTCAATGCCTGCGCAGCAGAACTCACACTGAAAATCGCCATCGCGAGAATAAGCAGCCGGGATTTCATTTGTGCACCCGGCGCCGCAGGCAGCCATGGAGAAAAATATCGACCGCATTGGCGACGTGCTGCTTCATCTGGCGCTCGCTGTCGAATGCGCCAAGACCCAGCAGGGCGCGGCGCTGCGGCTCGCCCTTGACCAGCTCTAGGAAACTGCCGGCGGCGGCGAGCGGTACCGGGCAGTCGAGCACGCCGGCGTCGTGCTGCTGTGCCAGGAATGCACCGAATTCGCGCCGGCTGCGCACCGCGCTGCGGTCGTAGAGCCGCCCGGCCAGTTCCGGGAAATGCGACAGCTCGGCAAAAATCGCGCGATACAGCGCGACCTGCGAGGGATCGAGAAACAGCTTGAGCATGCGGCGACCGAACAGGTTCAGCGTGCGCT
>DATMTG010000132.1:0-1924 GCA_035565075.1 Stenotrophobium sp. | reverse complement strand
ACTTCGGACACTCCCCGGAGCGTGAACCATGCTGGAAGCCAAACAACTCGAAGACCTCGCCGCCAAGCTCGGACAAGTCATTCCGCCGGGGCTGCGCGGCCTGCGGAACGAACTGGAGGAAAATTTCCGCGCGGTGCTGCGCGCCAACCTCGAGCGCTTCGACCTGGTCGCGCGCGAGCGCTTCGACGTGCAGGCGGAACTGCTGGCGCGCACCCAGAAACGGCTGGCTGCGCTGGAAAAGCGCCTGGCCGCGCTGGAAGCGGAAACCACAAGCGGCAAAAGCTGATGGCGCTGGCGCGCGTCCTCAGCCGCGCGCAGACCGGTCTGCGCGCCGAACTGGTGACGGTGGAGGTGCATCTGGCTGCCGGCCTGCCGGGCCTGTCGATCGTCGGGCTGCCGGAAGCGGCCGTGCGCGAATCCAAGGACCGCGTGCGCGCCGCCATCGTCAGCTGCGGTTACGAATTCCCCAACCGCCGCATCACCTGCAACCTCGCCCCCGCCGACCTGCCCAAGGAAGGCGGCCGTTTCGACCTGGCCATCGCCCTGGGCATCCTCGCCGCCTCGGCACAGATCCCCACCGAGCCGCTGGAACCCCTCGAAGTCCTGGGCGAGCTCTCCCTGTCCGGCGAAATCCGCGGCATCCCCGGCGCACTACCCGCCGCGCTCAAGGCCGGTGACGCCGGGCGCGGCCTGCTGGTGCCGGACGACAACGCCGGCGAAGCCTGCCTGGCCCGACGCACCAAAATCTACGCCGCGCACCATCTCGGCGCACTGTGCTCAGCCCTGCACGCGCGGGAACTGGCACCGGTGAGCCGCCCGCGCCCCGAGCCGCGGCCCTCGAACCTGCCCGACCTCGGCGAAGTGCGCGGCCAGCCCCAGGCCCGACGCCTGCTCGAAATCGCCGCAGCGGGGGGTCACTCGCTGCTGATGATCGGCCCGCCCGGTGCCGGCAAGTCGATGCTGGCGTCGCGCCTGCCGGGCATCCTGCCACCGCTGACCGAGGACGAGGCGCTGGAAGTTGCCACCGTTGCCTCCATCGCCGGTGGCGGCTTCGACGCCCGCAAATGGGGCATCCCGCCGTATCGCGCCCCGCATCACACCGCCTCGGGCGTCGCCCTGGTCGGGGGCAGCTCGACACCGCGCCCCGGCGAGGTCACGCTGGCGCACCTGGGCGTGCTGTTTCTGGACGAGTTGCC
This sequence comes from Stenotrophobium sp., assembly GCA_035565075.1. Lineage (GTDB taxonomy): Bacteria > Pseudomonadota > Gammaproteobacteria > Nevskiales > Nevskiaceae > Stenotrophobium. The sequence continues at coordinate 728 of DATMTG010000132.1, read as the reverse complement.
GGAATTCGACCGCCGCGTGCTCGAAGTCCTGCGCGAACCGCTGGAGTCCGGCCATATCACCGTCTCGCGCGCGGCGCAGCAGGCGGATTTCCCGGCGCGCTTCCAGCTGGTCGCGGCGATGAATCCCTGCCCCTGCGGCTATCTCGGCGACAGCTCCGGCAAATGCCGCTGCACGCCCGATCAGGTCGGCCGCTACCGCGCACGCATTTCCGGGCCGCTGCTGGATCGCATCGACCTGCAACTGTTCGTGCCACGGGTCGAAGCCGATGCGCTGAGCGTATCGCGGCAGCCCGATGCCGAGCGCAGCGCGCAGGTGCGCGAGCGGGTGGTCCGCTGCCGCGACCTCCAGCTGCAACGCAGCGGCAGGCCGAACGCGCGGTTGTCGGTGAGCGAAATCGAACGCGACTGCGTGCCGGAGCCCGCCGCGCAGACCCTGCTGGCGACAGCGATGTCGCGTCTGGGCCTGTCGGCGCGCGCCTATCACCGCGTGCTCAAGGTCGCCCGCACCATCGCCGACCTGGCCAGCAGCGAAACCATCGGCAGCGCGCACATCGCCGAAGCCGTGCGCTACCGTGAGCTGGATCGCGGGCAAGCGTAGCTCGTTGTACAGCATGCGCTGTGCGTAGGATGCCGGTGAGCGCAGCGAACCGCATCATTCAACTTTGAACCGTATGCGGCGACGATGCGGTTCGCTGCGCTCACCGCATCCTACGGATCTCACGGAAACA
>DATMTG010000131.1:0-2246 GCA_035565075.1 Stenotrophobium sp. | reverse complement strand
GCACTGGTATTTCACGCTGAAGGACCCGCGCGCACAGATTCGCTGTGTCATGTTCAAGGGGGCCAATTTCCATGTACGGCCGCAGCCCCGGGACGGCGACAGTGTCCTGGTGCGGGGACAGGCGACGCTGTACCCGGCGCGGGGCGACCTGCAACTGGTCTGTGAGCACCTGGAGCCCGCCGGCGAGGGCGCCCTGCTGCGGGCCTTCGGGCAACTCAAGGCGCGGCTGGCCGCGGAAGGGCTGTTCGATGAAAGGCATAAGCGTCCGCTGCCGCACGCACCACGCGCCATCGGCGTCATTACCTCCGCCACCGGCGCGGCGGTGCAGGACATCCTGACCACGCTGTCGCGGCGGTTTCCGCTCGGCACGGTGATCCTCTACCCGGTACCGGTGCAGGGCGCCGAGGCCGCGCCGGCAATCGTCCGTGCGCTGCGGGAACTGCCGCAGAAGGCGGCGGTGGACGTCGTGCTGCTGGCGCGCGGCGGCGGATCGCTCGAGGACCTGTGGGCGTTCAACGAGGAGGCGGTGGCGCGCGCGATTCGCGCCTGTGCCGTGCCGGTGGTCAGTGGCGTCGGTCACGAGATCGATTTCACCATCGCCGATTTCGCCGCCGATCTGCGTGCGCCGACGCCGACCGCGGCGGCGGAACTGGCCAGCCCCAATCTTGCGGAGTGGGCGCAGCGGGTCCGCACGCTGGAGACCGATCTGGCCGCGGAGTTCTTTCACGGACTGGCCGAAAGGCGGGCGCAGGTGGAACGGATCGATGCGCGTCTGCAGGTGCTGCATCCGGGACGGCGTCTGAACGATACGGCACAGCGTCTCGACGATCTGGATGCGCGCCTGCGCCTGGCCCAGGCCAACCATGCCCGGCAGTTGCTGACCCGCCTGCGGCATGCGCAGCAGCGCCTGCGGGCCCTGCAGCCCGTAGCGGCCATTCGCAGCGCGGAGGAACGCGTGAGTCATCTCGAGTTGCGCCTGCGCAGTGCCGGCGTCCTGCGGCTGCAGGCGCTGGACTCCCGCCTGGCGCGTGCCGAATCGCTCCTGCACGGCCTCAGTCCGCAGGCGGTTCTGGACCGCGGCTATGCCATTGCGCTCGCTGCGGATGGCCGCGCCCTCACCGATGCGGAACAATTGCAGGCGGGTGCGATGCTGGAGCTGCGGCTGGCACGCGGCCGTGTCGAGGCCGAGGTGAAAGCGGTCAAACCCTGAAACCGCGGGTCAGCGGCCCCAGCAGGCTTTCTGGGCAGAGAGCGGCTGTACCGGATTGCTGTCCACCGGCTGCTCCTGGTTGACGCTGAGCGTGGCGCAGCTGACGCCGCCGGCGCTGTCATCGACCTGTGATGTGCCTGCCACGGCGGTGGCGGTGGCGATGTAGCCGGTGGCGGTGGGCGCAGTGATGGTCAGCGTGTAATAGCCGTCGTCCGTGGTGCCGCTGACGCCGGCCGTGCCGTAAGCGGAGGTGAGGTCGGCAAGGCCGCCGTAAGTCGGATGGTTGGCGCGATAACGTTCCTGGTCCAGTTGCAGGCGGTTCAGTGCGTTGATGGCATCCTGACGGCGGCTCTTGCGCACCGAGTTCACATAACTCGGATACACGATGAGGGCGAGAATCGCGGCAATGGCGACCACGATCATCAGTTCGATCAGGGTGAATCCGCGTGATTTCATGGGGGCCAAGTTGTTCATGTACCGAGCATAGCGCAGGGGGTCGGCCTGAAGGACGCGAAACCTGCGCCATTCGTCAGGTTTGGAGTGCCAGTCAGCCGGCAGACGGTTTTTTGGCGCAGATGGGACATTACGCTGATGCCATGTACACAAGTCACCGGAAACATGACATGCACGGCAGACAGCACGGATTCACCGTCCTGGAGCTTCTGGTCGCGATGGTGGTTGCCTCGATCATTTTCGGCATCGGCGTTCCTTCCTTTGCCGGCATGCTGGCGAAGCAGCGCGTCGAGGGTGCGGCCAGCGAATTACAGGCGCAGTTGCAGCAGTTGCGCAGCCAGGCGATCAAGAAAAATTCACCGATCTTTCTCAGTTTTTCGGTTGACGGCGGCAACTGGAGTTATGGCGCAAACGATGCAGGTGCCTGCGACCCTGCGGTGAAGGGCAGTTGCAAGGTCAATGGCGTCGAGGAGGTTTTTGCCGGCGATGCCTGGAAGGGCGTGAGCGTCAGCCTGAGTGCCGGCATCGCCGATAACAGTCTCGGGTTTGAACCCCGGCGTGGCATGGCGATCGCGCCGGACGG
>DATMTG010000130.1:0-2873 GCA_035565075.1 Stenotrophobium sp. | reverse complement strand
GCAGTTTGAATGCTCAAACAAAAAACCCCCGGCCGCCAGCGGCCAGGGGTGGTGAATAGAAGCCGAATGCGCCGCGGTCAAAGGGCGTTCACCGCGGCCAGCACTTCCGAGGCGTGGCCCTTGATCTTGACCTTGCGCCAGCACTGGCGCAGCACGCCCTTGCCGTCGAACAGCCAGGTGCTGCGATCGATGCCCATGTACTTGCGGCCGTACAGGCTTTTCTCGACGATGACGCCCAGGGCATCGCACAGCGTCTGGTCGGCGTCGGTGATCAGCGGAAACGGAAACCCGAACTTGGCGATGAAGTTCTCGTGCGAGCGCAGGCTGTCGCGCGAGACGCCGACGATGTCGGCGCCGGCCTTGACGAAGTCGGCGTGCAGGTCGCGGAAATCCTGGCCTTCCTGCGTGCAGCCCGGCGTGTTGTCCTTGGGATAGAAATACAGCACCAGCTTGCGGCCCTTGAAGCTGCGCAGGGCGATGTCCTTGCCACCTGTGCGGGTGACGGCCGGCAGCGTCAGGTCGGGAATGCGGTCGCCAATTTCCAGGCTCATCGGGCGCTCTCAGGTCTTGATGGGGTCGAGCATGCCATCGGCGTTGAGATCATCGCAAAGGTCCATGAAGGATTCGCGCAGCGCCTGTGGATGCTGGTTGACCGGCACATGCAGCACCATCTGCACGCTGCACATGCTCGCGGCGGTGTAGGTGGAGGTGTATTTCTGTGTCGAGATTTCGGCGACCTCGACATCCTGCCCGTGGAAAAACTCCAGCAGGTGCACCAGCAGGTCCTGCTGCTGCGGCGCGATCACCTCGGCGCCGTAGGGGCGGAATTCCGGCGTCGGTGGACGCGCCTCGCAGCGTTCGAAGCGGACCTGGAGCTGGAGTTTTTCGGCGATGCCGGGCAGGGCGGTTTCCAGCCGGCCCAGCGCGCTCCAGTTGCCGGAGACGACCATGTTCGCGGCCAGGCGGTCGCCGATCGGCGCGATGCGGCAATCCTCCACCTCGCAACCGCGCTCGCGGATCGCGCGAAACAGCTCCAGCGGCACGCCCGGGCGCATGCGCGACAGGGCGGAAACGGACAGCAGGTTGTCGGGACTGGCGGTGTTGGTGGTCATGGGCGGGCGGGAACGAGTGCGCGCAAAGTTTAACGCCCATTGGCGGCATGGCAAGCGTTTTCCGCGTGCCTGCGCCGGGATTCGGCGGGCGTCAACACTGCATGGCACTGTGGTGCAGGCTATACTGGCCGCCCTTATTTCCTCGACGCAAAGTTCACGCATGATCAAGGGCAGCATCGTGGCCATCGCCACTCCCATGTATCCCGATGGCGGGGTTGATTTCGACAGCCTCGCGGCGTTGACGGAATGGCATATCGCCGAGGGCACCGACGCCATCGTCGCGGTCGGCACCACCGGCGAGTCGGCGACGCTGGACGTGGACGAACACATCGAAGTCATCCGCCGCCTGGTCAGGCAGGCCAAGGGCCGCGTGCCGGTCATCGCCGGTACCGGCGCCAATTCCACCAGCGAGGCGATCGAGCTGACCGCCATGGGCAAGGACGCAGGCGCCGATGCCGCGCTGCTGGTGACGCCGTATTACAACAAGCCGCCGCAGGAAGGCCTGTACCGCCATTTCAAGGCGATCGCCGAAGCGGTGGACATCCCGGTGATCCTCTACAACGTGCCGGGCCGCACCGGCTGCGACATGCTGCCGGCCACGGTCAAGCGCCTGTCGGAGATCCGCAACATCGTCGGCCTCAAGGAAGCCAAGGGCGAACTGGCGCGCATCCGCGAACTGCTCGACCTGGGGCTGCCGCGCGATTTCGCGATCTACTCCGGCGACGACGCCACCGCGCGCGAGTCGATCCTGATGGGCTGCCACGGCGATATCTCCGTCACCGCCAATGTCGCGCCACGCATCATGCACGAGATGTGCGCGGCCGCGATCAAGGGCGATCGGGCGCAGGCGGAAAAGTTCGACGAGCGTGTCGCCGGGCTGCACAAGTCGCTGTTCGTCGAACCCAATCCGATTCCTGTCAAGTGGGCGCTGAACCAGATGGGCAAGGCGCCCGCGGGTATCCGGCTGCCGCTGGTGCCGCTGTCGGCTCACCATCAGGACGAGGTGCGCGCCGCCCTGCGCGCGGCCGGAGCATTGTCATGAAACTTCTGCTGCCGCTGATCGCGGCCACGGCCCTGCTCGCCGGCTGCGCCAGCGACGGCAGCGGTCACTGCGGCAGTTCCTTCGATTATCAGAAGGCGGCCTCGCTGGCGCCGGTCACGGTGCAGGGGCTCAGCACTGGCGCCGCGGTCTCGGCGCTGGTGGTGCCGCCGGAGCCTGCCAGGATCGTGCCGTTCGCACGGCAGGTGCCGGATCCCAAAAAACCGTCCGACACGCGCACCGTCTGTCTGGACGCGCCGCCGGCGATGCCACAATACCCGGTGGCGATGCCGGCCGCCAGCACCGCGACCGTGCCCGACGCGACCGCGGCCACGCCTGCGTCCGCCACACCGCCGCCGAAGCCCTGATGGTGTGCGCGGCGCGGCCGATTTAAGCTAAAATCCGCGCCCTTCGACGGCCGTCCTGCAAGGGCCGCCGAGCAGCATGCGGAGAGATGTCCGGGCGGGTGAGGGGTGGCGCTTGGCGAGCACTGCTCGCCGCCACGCCGAACGACTCGCCATGGATGGCGAGGCCGGGCACTGCCACAGGGACGTGGAGGCGGTGAGAAGTTTCAGTTTACGGAGAGATGTCCGAGTGGTTTAAGGAGCACGCCTGGAAAGCGTGTATACGGGTCAAACCGTATCGCGGGTTCGAATCCCGCTCTCTCCGCCATTTCCTGGGCGACTGCCCTGTCGATGCCGAACTCTCTGCCGGCGACAGCC
>DATMTG010000129.1:0-7079 GCA_035565075.1 Stenotrophobium sp. | reverse complement strand
ACCAACGAAATCCAGCTCAACCTGATTGCGGAGCGCGGGCTGGGCATGCCGCGCGAACCGCGTCCCGCAGCCTGAGAATCCCATGGCGCAACCGATTCCCCCCTACGTTCCCGCCCACGGCCTGCTGAAAGGCAAGAGTGTGCTGATCACCGCGGCCGCCGGTGGCGGCATCGGCTTCGCCGCCGCCAAGCGCTGCCTCGAGGAAGGCGTGCGTGCGCTGATGCTGTCGGATATCCATCCGCGGCGCACGGCGGAGGCCGCAGAAACCCTGGCGAAGGAGTTTCCGCAGGCGCAGGTCTTCGGCCAGGTCGGCAACGTCGCCGTCGAGGCCGACGTGCAGGCGCTGGTCGATGCCGCCGAAGACAGGCTCGGCGGCGTCGACATCCTGATCAACAACGCTGGTCTGGGCGGCAGCAAGCGCGTGGTCGACATGACCGACGAGGAGTGGCTGAAGGTGATCGATGTCACCCTCAACGGCACTTTCCGCATGACGCGCGCGATGCTGAAAAAAATGCAGCCGCGCGGCAGGGGCGCCATCGTCAACAATGCCTCGGTGCTCGGCTGGCGCGCACAGAAGGAGCAGGCGCACTACGCCGCCGCCAAGGCCGGCGTGATGGCGTTGACGCGCTGCTCGGCGCTGGAGGCCGCGGATTACGGCGTGCGCATCAACGCGGTGTCGCCGTCGATCGTGTTCCACGACCACCTGCGCAAGAGCGCGCCGGAAGCGCTGCTCAACGAACTCGCCAGCCGCGAAGCGTTTGGCCGTGGCGCGGAAGCCTTCGAGATCGCCAACGTCATGGTGTTCCTAGCCTCCGAGTATTCGTCGTACCTGGTCGGCGAAGTGATTTCCGCATCCTCGCAACGGTCTTGAGGAGATTGGCATGAAGCCTGTGTTCGGTTCGGTGGACGATGTGCTGGGACTGGTCGGCAAGCCGCTGGGCGCCAGTGACTGGGTGGAGATCACGCAGCAGCGCATCAATCTGTTTGCCGATGCCACCGACGATCATCAGTGGATCCACGTCGACCCGGTCCGCGCCAAGGACGGGCCTTTCGGCGCCTGCATCGCGCATGGTTACCTGTCGCTGTCGCTGGTGGCGCGCTTTCTGCCCGAGATCGCGACGCTGAAGAACCTCAAAATGGGCGTGAACTACGGCACCGACAAGGTGCGTTTTCCGTCCGCCGTCAAAGTCGGCTCGCGCCTGCGCGGCAGCGGCGAGCTGATCGCCGCGGAAAAAACCAAGGACGGCGGCGTGCAGGCCGTGATCCGCGTCACCGTCGAGATCGAGGGCAGCGAGCGGCCCGCCTGCGTTGCCGACACCATTTCGCGTTACTACTTTGAGTGAGAAATGCCATGACTGAAGCCGTGATTGTTTCCGCCGCCCGCACGCCCATCGGCAAGGCCTTTCGCGGTGCCTTCAACGACACCGAGGCGCCGGTGCTCGGCGGTCACGTCGTCCGGCACGCCGTCGAGCGCGCCAAGGTGTCGCCGAACGAGGTCGACGATGTGCTGATCGGCTGCGCCGCGCAGCAGGGCACGCAGGCCTACAACCTCGGCCGCCTCTGCGCCTACACCGGCGGCCTGCCGGATTCGGTGCCGGGCATGACGCTCGACCGCCAGTGTTCGTCCGGCCTGCAGACCATCGCCATCGCCGCCAAGAACATCCTCTGCGGCGAGCAGAAGATCGTCGTCGCCGGCGGTCTCGAATCCATCTCGCTGGTACAGAACAAGCACAAGAACAGCTACCGCTTCGTCTCCGAGGCGGTGCTGGCGGCGCAGCCGGCCGCGTACATCCAGATGATCGAGACCGCCGAGGTCGTGGCCGAGCGCTACGGCATCAGCCGCGCCGCGCAGGACGAATATTCGCTGCAGAGTCAGCAGCGCACCGCCGCCGCGCAGGCGGCCGGCAGGTTCGACGACGAGATCGTGCCGCTGGCCTCGGCCAAGCAGCTGTTCGACAAGGAAGGCAACCCCACCGAGAAGCAGAACGTCACGCTGACCAGGGACGAAGGCAATCGCGCCGAGACCACGCTGGAGAGCCTGTCTGCGCTCAAGCCGGTTTGGAAGGACGGCAAGTTCGTCAAGCTTGGCAGCAACGTCACCGCCGGCAACGCCTCGCAGCTGTCCGACGGCGCCGCCGCGACGCTGCTGATGAGCGGCGACGAGGCTAGGCGCCGCGGCCTCAGGCCGCTGGGTATCTACCGTGGTTTCGCGGTCGCCGGCTGCAAGCCCGACGAGATGGGCATCGGCCCGGTCTACGCGATTCCCAAGCTGCTGGCGCAGCACGGCCTGGGCGTGAAGGACATCGGCCTGTGGGAATTGAACGAGGCCTTCGCGGTGCAGGTGATCTACTGCCGCTACAAGCTCGGCATTGCCAACGACAAGCTCAACGTCGATGGCGGCGCCATCAGCATCGGTCATCCGTTCGGCATGTCCGGCGCTCGCATGGTGATGCACGCGCTGATCGAAGGCCGTCGCCGCGGGGTGAAATACGTGGTGACGACGATGTGCATCGGCGGCGGCATGGGCGCGGCGGGCCTGTTCGAGATTCCGGCCTGAGCCACCCATCAATGGACTTCGAGGAGGTTTGCTTCCGCCAAGGGGCGGCGGCAAACTGCCCCGAAGCAGCACGACAAGAATAACGCGCGGTTTCGCGCGGATCGATGAAATACCTGGCGCAGATCAGGCCAATTCAAGCGGAGGAGAACGCATCATGAGTCAGACCGACCTGCAGGATTTTGGTGGAGAGCGTGAGCGCGAGGGTTCGCTGAAACGCGGCTGGCCCGCCGTCGCCGTGACCCTGATCGTCCTGCTGGCGGCGCTGTGGGCGTTTGCGCCGCGCGCCGTGCCGCCGTTCCCCAAGACCCACCTGCCGCTGGACCGGATGCTGCTCACCGGACTGGCGCAAAACGGCAAGCGCCTGGTGGCGGTCGGCGAGCAGGGGCACATCATCGTGGCCGACGATCCAAAGGGACCCTGGACCGAGGCCAAGGTCGAGCCGGACCGGCAGTCGACGTTCACCCAGGTCGCATTCATCGGCGGCAAGGTCGCGCTGGCGGTCGGCCAGAATGCGTGGATCGTGCGCAGCGAAGACGATGGCCAGACCTGGAAGGAAGTGCATTTCGACGGCACCGACCAGGCGTCGTCGCTGCTCGGGCTGGCCGGGCCGTTCAACGGCAAGGTTTTCGCATTCGGCGCGTTCGGCCTGTTCATGACCTCGACCGACCAGGGCAAGACCTGGACGCAGGCGCCGCTGAACATCGCCGTGTCGGCCGCGGCCGCGGCCAAGGCCCAGGCGGCTGAGGATGCCGACCCGTTCGGCGACAGCGGTGGCGGGGGCGGCGCCAGCGAACTGGCCGGACATCATATCTACGCCATGGTGCAGGCCAGCGACGGCAGCCTGATCATCGCCGGCGAGCGCGGACTGCTGCTGCGCTCGGCCGACAGCGGCCAGAACTGGAAGCAGTTGCCGCAGATCTACAAGGGTTCGTTCTTCGGCGCGCTGGCGCTGCCGAACAAGCGCCTGCTGGTGTTCGGCATGCGCGGCCACGCCTTCTACAGCGACAACAACGGCGACAGCTGGCAGGCCAGCGTGCTGCCGAACGACGACTCGGTGTTCGGCGGCGCGGTGACCGACAAGGGCGAAGTGGTGCTGGTCAACGCCAGCAACGCGGTGCTGGTCTCGACCGACAACGGCGCGCATTTCAAGCGGGACTCGCAAGGCAAGCGGCGCAGTCTCGCGGCGGTCCTGCCGCTCGGCAACGGTGAAATCCTGACGGCGGGCGACGGCGGCATCCGCCTCAAGCCGCTCGGCACCGGCAAGAACCAGTAACGGGGGCAGACAGCAATGAACATCAAAAGAATCGTCGACGGCATTTCCGACCTGCTGCTGGGCTACCGCAAGCTGCTGGCGATCGTGTTTCTCGCGATCACGGCGTTTTTCGGCTACAGCGCGACGCACATCAAGCTTGATCCGGGTTTCCTCAAGCTGATCCCGATCAACCATCCCTACATGAAGACCATGATGGCCTACATGAAGGATTTTTCCGGCGCCAACACGCTGCTGGTGAACCTGCATTGGACCGGCAAGGGCGATATCTACAACCCCGAGTTCATGAAGGCGATGCAGAAGGCCACCGACGAGGTGTTCTTCATTCCCGGCATCAACCGCACGCATGTCACCTCGATCTTCACGCCGAACGTCTACTACATCGAGATCACCGAGAACGGTTTCGACGGACACCCGGTGGTGCCGGCCGAATTCTCCGACACGCCGGCGCAGCTCGATCAGGTGCGCAACAACGTCAAGCACTCCGGCCAGATCGGCCTGCTGGTGGCCAACGACTTCAAGAGCGCGCTGATCCGCGCCGACCTGCAGGACTACGACCCGAGCAAGCCGCAAGGCGAGCAGCACGTCGATTACTGGGAGGTGCAGGACAAGCTCGAGCAGATCCGCGGACGTTTCGAGAACCCGAAGGAATACGTCTACAAGATGAAGCACGACCAGGGGCCGTTCAAGGCCGGGCAGGTCGTCTACAAGGGCTACGTCGACTACGGCTGGACGCTGCGCTTCCAGACCTTCAAGGCGCTGTACACGCCGCAGGGCTCGCAGTCGGCGCAGACCGTCCCGGTCAGCGGCAGCGATGTCACCGTCTCGACCGCCAAGAACCCGGACTACAATCCCAACATCCAGGTCAACATCATCGGCTTCGCGCGCCTGCTCGGCGACGTGATCAAGGGCCTGCTCGGCGTGTTCGCGTTCTTCGCGGTCGCGCTCGGCATCATGATCCTGCTGCTGTGGGGGTATACCCGCTCGCCGCGCGTGACGGCGGTGGCGCTGATTGCGGCGCTGCTGCCGGTGCTGTGGCTGATCGGCATCCTGCCGCTGATCGGCTACGGCATCGATCCGATGTCGATCCTCGTGCCGTTCCTGATTTTCGCCATCGGCGTTTCGCACGCGGTGCAGATGACCAACGCCTGGCGCCTGGAAACCGGGCGCGGCAAGAGTTCGCTGGAAGCCGCCCGCGCATCGTTCCGCGACATCTTCATCCCCGGCTCGGTGGCGCTGCTGACCAACGCCCTGGGTTTCGCCGTGATCATGCTGATCGACATTCCCATCGTGCACGAGCTGGGCATCACCGCCTGCATCGGCGTGCTGCTGATGATCATCACCAACAAGATGATCCTGCCGATCATGCTGTCGTGGCTGACGCTGGAGAAATCCAGCCGCGAGCGCGCCGCCCTCGCCGCGCAATCGTCGGCCAGCGGGCACAGCAACAGGCTCTGGCGCACGATCTCGGTCTACGCGCAGCCGCGCGTGGCGCTGGTGGTGTTCCTCGGCACGCTGCTGCTGCTGGGTTTCAGCGCGTATAAATCGCGCTCCCTGACCATCGGCGACTCCGGCACCGGCGCGCCCGAGCTGCGCCCCGATTCGCGCTACAACCAGGACAGCCGCGTCATCGCGCAGTCCTACAACATCGGCGTGGACCTGCTGTCGGTGATCGTCGAGGCCAAGGATTTCGACGGCGACTCCTGCCTGCATTATCCGGTGATCCACCTGATCGACCGCTTCGACCTGTTCCTCAACGGCGTCGCCGGCGTGCAGTCGGTGACCAGCGTCGCCGGCATCGGCCGGCTGGTGATCTCGGCGTTCAACGAAGGCAATCCGCGCTGGCTGGCGTTGCCGCGCACGTCGGTCGCACTGTCCACCGGTTCCAAGGCGTTCGATCCCGGCCTCGGGCTGAACACGCAGGACTGCCGCGCGATCCAGGTGATGATCTTCACCAAGAACCACGAGGGCGCGACCATCGCGCACGTCGTCAGCGAGATCAAGAAATTCATCGCCGACAATCCGGTCAAGGGCGTCAACATGCGCCTGGCCAGCGGTAACGTCGGCGTGATGGCGGCGACCAACGAGGCGGTCGGCGAGGCCGAGGACAAGATGCTGCTGGCGATCTTCGGCGCGTTGACGCTGCTGTGCCTGATCACCTTCCGCTCGGTGACGGCGACGCTGTGCGTGATCGTGCCGCTGGCGGTGGTCTCGATCTTCTGCAACGCGCTGATGGAGATGCTCGGCATCGGCCTCAAGGTGGCGACGCTGCCTGTGATCGCGCTCGGCGTCGGCGTCGGCGTCGACTACGGCATCTACCTGATGGAGCGCATCCAGCACCACATGCACGATCCGGCGGTGGACTTCCGCGAGGCGTTCTACCGCGCCATGTGCGAGCGCGGCAGCGCCGCCGTGTTCACCGCCATCACCATGGCGGTCGCGGTCGGCACCTGGACCTTGTCCGCGCTCAAGTTCCAGGCCGACATGGGCGTGCTGCTGAGCTTCATGTTCCTGGTCAACATGCTCGGCGCGATCTGCCTGCTGCCGGCGCTGGGGTCGTGGTACTACCGGAAGGTTGGCGCGAAATAGGCCTGCTTCATAAAGTAAAAGGGCGGCGAGTCCCGGACGGGGCTCGCCGCCTAGCGTCTTTGGACATCTGCGGAATTATTCCGCCACGCTTGCCCCGGAGCCCCCCATTTCCTTCGGAACGTCCTTCATCTTTGGCAGCCCGTCCTTGATGTGAAGAACGGTTTCCTGATAGTGCACATGGACTCCGGGCTGGTATGGAAAATCCGGAATCACGGCCGCGTACACATCGATGAGTCCCATGCCCGGGTGATCCGTGAAGAGGTGACCGCCGCAGCTCTTGCACCATTTCCGAGAGCTTTGCGGTGTCTTGTTGTAGGTGCCGATGTTGCCGGCTCCCCGTGTGATTTTCACGGCCTCAGGTTTCCATAGGGTGAAGGCATTGACCGGACCTGCCGACCAATGCCGGCAGGACGCGCAATGGCAATAGCCCATGGCGGCGGGCTCGCCGCTTACGGTGAATTGAACCGCGCCACAAAAGCAACTTCCGTTGAAAGTTTTTCCTTTGCTCATGACGCACCTCACTAGACGATTTACCCGGCCCATGCGGGTCGGGCATGTCCCAAACTAAAAATTCCTGCGCCAATTTCCTCCCGTTGTCTGGCACCATGGGTCCATGGCCAGTCAAGATTATTCCCAGTTTTCGGTCAGGACAATCGAGGGTCT
>DATMTG010000128.1:0-6065 GCA_035565075.1 Stenotrophobium sp. | reverse complement strand
TTTTCACGAGGCCGTGACCAACCGGATTCTCGACGACCTGGTCGCCGCCACGCAGCCGCGCTTCATGCGACTGACCGCCGTGTTCAATGTCCGCGGCGGCGTCTATACGCACGTCAGCGCTGAGCATCGCGCCAGGGGCTGGAGCGGCGTCCTGCCGCCGCCGGCCTGGCACACCGACCCGACCGGACAGGGGATGACGCCGTGAATTTCTCCGAGTTGCTGGAATGGCAGTGGCGGGACTATTCATCGCGACACCGCAACCACGCCAACCTGATCATCCACATCGTTGCCGTGCCGGTGTTCTGGCTGGGGGCGGTCGATTTCCTCTCGGCCCTGCTGTTGTCCGGATTGCTTCACACCCTGGCTGGCGCATTGCTGATCGGACTCTCGCTGTTTGCCCAGGGCAAGGGGCATGAACTGGAAAAAGTCCAGCCGGAACCGTACCGGGACATGGCAAACCACGTGCAGCGGATCGTCGCGGAGCAGTTCATCACCTTCCCCCGCTTCGTCGTCAGCGGGCAGTGGTACGCGAACCTGCGCCGCTCCGGCGGCTAGGCCGGATATCCGGTAATGCCGCGGATTTTTTTATAGAGCGGCCTGAGCCGCGGATACAGCGGCTGATAAACCTCACGGTACAGCGCATCGTAAATTTCCCAGGCGTCCGCCCGGGGCTCGAAGCGTGAGCCAATCCGCGTCATCGCCTCGATCGCGGCCGGATAATCCGGATGCACGCCCAGCCCTACCGCCAGATTGATTGCCGCACCCAGCGCAGAAGTCTCGTAAATCTCGGGCCGCTCGACCGTCAGGCCAAAGACGTCGGCGGTGATCTGCATGGCCTGGTCGCTTTGCGACCCGCCGCCGGCCACCACCACGCGCCGGATCTTTTTCCCGGTGCGCCGCTCGATCTGCTCGCGGCCGGCGCGCAGGCTGTAGACCAGCCCTTCGATGATCGCGCGGTACAGATGCGCACGGGTGTGCACGTCGCCGAACCCGATGATCGCGCCCTTGGCTTCAGGGCCGGGATTGCGGACGCCGGGCGACCAGTAAGGCTGCAGCGTGAGTCCCATGGACCCTGCCGGCACCTGCTTGATCAGATCGTCGAAAAGGGATTCGACCGCGACACCCATTTCCCTGGCCAGCGATTGCTCGCGGTGCGCGAATTCACGCTTGAACCAGCTCACCATCCAGAACCCGCGGAAAATCTGGATTTCGGTGTTGTAGGCGCCCGGCACCGCCGCCGGATAGGCGGGTAGCAGCCGCTGCACTTCGATGTAACGCGATTGCGTCGTGTTGATCGTGGCGGTGGTGCCAAACGACAGCTGCGCGACCTGCGGCTCGACTACCCCGCAACCCAGCACCTCGCAAGCCTTGTCGGCCGCCGCGGCGATCACCGGGATGCCGGCCGGCAATCCCAGCTGGCGCGCCCGTGACGACGCCGAGAGCCTGCCCAGTTCGTGTCCCGGCGGCACCAGCCTCGGCAACTGCTGCGGCCGGATGGCCAGCGCCTTCCATTTGAAATCGCGCGGGGAGGCCCAGTCCAGCCGCTTGTAGTCGAACGGCACGTAGCCCACCTGGCATCCGGTCGAATCCACGTACGAGTCGACCAGCCGGTGACTCAGCCAGCCCGATAGAAACAGGAACTTGTCGGTCGACCGCCAGAGTTGCGGTTCATGCTGGGCCAGCCAGTTGGCTTCGGCCTCGGCCTGCATGTGCTTGACCAGCTGCGTCGCACCGGCCAGGCGGAATGCCAGGTTCCACAAGCCGCCCAGGTCCGGCGGCGACTCGCAGCGCCGCTGGTCGAGCCAGACGATCGCCGGACGCAGGACCTTGCCCGCGGCATCGACACAGACCATCGTATCGCGCTGCGTCGTCAGCGTCAGTCCGCTGATTTCATCGGGCCTCACGCCGCCCTGCGTCCACAAGGCCTGGCAACTGGCCACCACCGCCTGCCAGTAAATCTCGGGATCCTGTTCGGCCCAGCCCGGGTGCGGCGACAGATAGACCGGATCGATCGCGGTCTGCGCCTTGGCCAGCAGGCGTCCCTGCGCATCGAACACGATGGCGCGCGCACTCTGTGTGCCGACATCGATGGCCAGCAGACGGATCGGCTTCATGCCGATACCGGTGCGTGCAGACGCTGCCAGCGATCGAGGTAACGCGCTTCTTCGATCGCCCAGCGCGCGTCGTCCCAGCCCAGTTCCTCGCGGCAGATCTCGTTGACCCGCGGCAGGATGTCACGACCCCCGCCGGCCATGACCAGGCCGATGCGCGTACGCCGCATCAGCAGATCCTCGAGATGCACCACCTGCTCGCGACGGGCAGCCCAGCGCAATTCGGCCCAGCAATAGGGCGTGTGCCGGATGGTCTCGAGCTCACCGGGTTTCGCATCCCTGCGCAAGGCCGCCGCAGCCTGTGCGCCCAACCTGCCGTTGAGCCTGCGATCGCCCTCACCGCCGGCCATGCTGAAAACCGGTCCTTCTGCCACGGGCCGCAGTTTTGCCGCTTGCCTGGCCGCCTCGTGCAGAACCTGCCGGGCCGTCACGCGGAACGTCGTGAGCTTTCCGCCCGTGATGTTGACCAGTCCGGGACTGCTCCACATCGCAGACTCGCGCGACTCTGCAGAAGGATCGTCCTTGCCGCCATCGACCACCGGACGCACTCCGGAATACGTTGCGATGACATCTTCACGCGTGAATTTCATCTCCGGGAACTGGTAGTCAAGCCCTTCCATCAGATAGGCGGATTCGCCGCTGGTCATCGCGGGTTCATCCAGCGAGGTGTCGTGATCCAGATCGGTGGTGCCATAAATCACGGCGCCTTCCCACGGATAGGCAAATATGGGTCGGTCGTCGCGCGGATGCAGCCATGAAACCGCATGCGTCAATGGAAAGCGTTGTGCGGTAAAGACCATGTGACTGCCGCGCAACGGCCGCAGGCGCGGCGCGCCCGCCACATTCGAAATGTTGCCGGCCCAGGCGCCTGCCGCATTGATCACCACATCCGCATGCACCTCGCGCGACTGTCCCGAAACCGCGTCATCCAGTCGCACGCCGGTGATGCGTTCATTGCCGGAGAGAATGCTGGCGGCAACGTAATTGAGCGCAGTGCCGCCTTCGGCGATGGCCTCCATGACCAGTCTCAGGACAAGCCTGGCGTCGTCGGTGCGTGCGTCCTGATAGCTCATCGCGCCCTGCAGGCCGGCGACTCTCAGGTGCGGCTGGATTTTTTGCAGCATCGCCTTCGTCAACCATCTGGAGGCGCTGACGCCAGCCATGCGGTCATAGAGCCAGAGCCCAAGCCGCATGGTGGTCTTCGACGGTTTCCTGCCACGATAGATCGGCATCAGGAATGGCTGCGGTTCCACCAATCCCGGCGCTTGCGTCAGTAACCGCTGGCGCTCACGCACCGACTCGAGCGTCAGTCGCCACTGTCCATTCTTGAGATAACGCAAACCCCCGTGCACCAGCTTGGACGACGCCGACGAGGTGCCCGATGCGTAATCATTTTTCTCGACCAGCAAGACGCGCGCGCCGGTACGCACGGCCTCGCGCAGGATGCCCGCACCGGTAATGCCGCCCCCGATCACGATGGCATCGAACCGCTCGGGCAGGCTTGCAAGTTCTATCCGGCTCATGGATGTTCACGACCCTGTGATGCTTATACGAAGAGTTTTCCGGGATTCATCATGCCCTCGGGGTCGAACTCACGCGCCATCGCACGGATCAAGTCCATCCCCAGCGCGCCTTTTTCAGCGGCCAGGTACGGCGCATGATCGGTCCCGACGCCATGCTGATGGCTGATGGTGCCGCCGTGCCCGACGATCGTCTCGGACAGCTTTGTCTTGAGGCGGCGCCAGCGTTCGAGATCGGCTTCGTACGAACCCGCCGAACGATATACGAACGTCGAGTAGATGCTGCATCCCTGGCGGTAGACATGCGAGAGATGGGTGAACGCGTGGATCCGTTCGTTTTCCTGCTCGAGCGTCCTGCGTGCGGCACGCTCGATCGCGCGCATGGTCTCGGTCACGTCCGGCCAGTTGACGCAGGTCTCGACCGTGTCGGCGGCATAGCCCTGCTCCCACAAGCTGTTGCGGAGATAGGGGCCACGGAATCGATTCTTGGCCCAGGCCTTGCCCATCATGCGGCCCACGTGCACGCCACGATGCCGGGCAGTCACCTCCAGCATGCGACGTTTTGAAACCCGGCACTCGGCTTCGCTGCCGGTGACCCCCACCATCAACATGCACTGCCCGGTGCCCATTCCACGCAGACCCAGGTAGCGCTGCAACCAGGCCAGCGCCGTGCGATGCCCGGAGACCAGCGCCAGCTGCGTTTCGGTTTCGATCTCGTTCGACAGCCGCAGCATGGACAAAGGCACATCGGCCTGCACCAGTTCCCTGACGGCTTCGACACCGGCATCCCAGCTCTGGAAGAACACGGCGTGAAAATCATCGCGCTCGGGCACGCGGCGTATCCGCGCTGTCACCTCGGTCAGCAGGCCGAAACGTCCTTCGGAACCCATGACGGATTCGCGCAGATCCGGCCCCGCCGACGATGCCGGAACATGGCCCACGACCAGCTCGCCGCGTGGCGTGACCATGCGCCCGGAGTGAAACAGGTTTTCGATGCGGCCATAGCGATAGGATTGCTGGCCGGATGAGCGTGTCACCACCCACCCGCCCAGCGTGGAGTATTCGTACGATTGCGGAAAATGCCCCAGGACATAGCCATGCTCGCGCAACTGTGCTTCGACCTGGGGTCCCGGGGTGCCGGCGCCCAGCGTCGCAAGCATGGCGGTGTCGTCGACGGACATCAGCCGGTTCATCTTCTCGAGGGAGATGTTCACCACGGGACGGTCCGATTCCGGGATGCTGAGATGCCCGACGACGCTGGTTCCCCCGCCGTAGGGGATCATGATCGCGCCGATTTTCCTGGCCTGCGCCAAGGCCTGAACGACCTCATCGTGGCTCGTTGGAAATGCCACACCGTCCGCATAAGGTCCCATGCGACCCGCTCGCATCGCGATCCAGTCCGGGAAACTTTGTCCACGCGCATGGTCCAGTCTCGCCGCCGATGCGACATCAAACAGATCCGCATTCTTCAGGCGCGACGCCGGCACCGTCGCCACGGCCTGGTCGCGGCTCACATCCCTGGGCGGTGTGGCCGTCCCGATACGCTCCTGCAAAAACTGGAGCGCATCCGCTGTCAGTATGTAATTGTCGGCGTCATCGCCCCACCCGTTCCAGCGTCTCACAGTGCGCCCCCGAAAAAGTTTCGGGCAGTATAGCGAGGAAGTCAGGCGACACGCGTCCTGGAAATCTGCTCCTCATGCGGCGGCTCGCACAGAGGCGTCAATGCATCAATGGTCACCCAGCCATGACCCGCCAGTTTTCCCTTGATTACGCGCGTCGGCACCGCAGGCTCCCCGAGACTGCCGACGACCAGCGCAGCCCTGGAAAAATCCTGTGTGACCGTATCGGCGTTCACGGTGACCACGGCTGCGATCCCGGCGGCACTGGCCGCGCGCAGACCCATCTCCGAATCTTCCAGTGCAACGCAATCCGAGGGCGTCAATGCCAGACGCCTCAAGGCCAGTTCATAAATGTCTGATGCCGGCTTCTTGTTCTTGACTTCTTCGCCGCTGGCGATCACTGCAATCTCGGCCAGCATCTCGGGCCCGAGGCTGTATTTCAGCACCGGTTCCAGGGTCTTGCGGCTGGCATTGGTCACGATTGCCAGCTTCAGCCCGGCTTCGCGGGCTTCGCGCATCAGTCTCGCGACACCGGGGCGCAGGGGGATGCGGCCGTGGCGCATATAGCGTCTGAAATAACGGGATTTGAGTTCGTGGACGCGTCCGACCCATGCATCCAAATTGGCCGTGGCCTCCGGCTCGTGTTCGCCCAGGGCCGGGCGATAGTGCAGGAAGTAGTATTTCAGCCGCTCGCGTCCGCCCGGCTGCTGGAGCAATTTTCGATACAACTTGGGGCCCCAACGAAACGGCAGCCCCAGTTCCCTGAATGCACGGTTGTAAGCGGGTCTATGACCCAAAGCCTCGGTATCAGCGAT
>DATMTG010000127.1:0-4725 GCA_035565075.1 Stenotrophobium sp. | reverse complement strand
GGTGGCAACTATCGCCAAGTCACGGGGCGCAAACGGGATTTGCGGCAAATCCTATTGCGCCGCAGCACGCTGATGGCTTAAGGTGCGCGCCCTATGCGCCACATCATCTCCATCCTGCTGCAGAACGAGGCCGGTGCGCTGGCGCGCGTGGCGGGCATGTTTTCGGCGCGCGGCTATAACATCGAGTCGCTGTCGGTGGCGCCGACGCACGACCCGTCGGTGTCGCGGCTGACGCTGGTGACGATCGGGTCCGACGCGGTCATCGACCAGATCATCAAGCAGACCCGCAAGCTGATCGATGTGGTCGAAATCGCCGATCTGGCGCAGGCCAACCACATCGAATGCGAGCTGCTGATGATCAAGATCGCGATGGGCCAGTCCGACCCGCAGCAGATCATCGAATGCGTGCGCAAGCATCGTGTGGCCGTGCTCGACGGTTCGGACAACACCCGCATGCTGCAACTGGCCGGGACCGGCGCCGAGGTCGATGCGTTCATCGCCGAGATTTCCGGCATGACCACGGTGCTGGAGATGGTGCGCAGCGGCGTCGCGGCCATGGCGCGCGGCCACCATGTGCTGTCAGCCCCCCAATAATTCACGTTTTCATCAGCGGAGCATCCTGTGAGCATTAACGTTTTCTACGACAAAGACGCCGACCTCTCCATCATCCAGTCGAAGAAAGTCGCGATCGTCGGCTACGGCTCGCAGGGCCACGCCCACGCGCTGAACCTCAAGGACAGCGGTGTCGATGTCGTGGTGGCGCTGCGCCCGGGTTCGGCGACGGCCAAGAAGGTCGAGGCCGGCGGCCTCAAGGTCAAGAGCGTGGCGGACGCCTGCGCCTGGGCCGACCTCGTCATGATCCTGACGCCGGATGAATTCCAGTCCGAGCTGTACAAGAACGAAATCGAACCGAACATCAAGAAGGGTTCGACGCTGGCCTTCGCCCACGGCTTCGCGATCCACTTCAACCAGGTGGTGCCGCGCAGCGACCTCGATGTGATCATGATCGCGCCGAAGGCCCCGGGCCACACCGTTCGCAACGAATACACCAAGGGCGGTGGCATCCCCGATTTGATCGCGGTGTTCCAGGATGCCAGCGGTCAGGCCAAGAAGCTGGCGCTGTCCTACGCCTCTGCGATCGGCGGCGGTCGCTCCGGCATCATCGAGACGACCTTCAAGGACGAGTGCGAGACCGACCTGTTCGGCGAACAGGCGGTTCTCTGTGGCGGCGCGGTTGAGCTGGTCAAGGCCGGTTTCGAGACGCTGGTCGACGCCGGCTACGAACCCGAAATGGCCTACTTCGAGTGCCTGCACGAGCTCAAGCTGATCGTCGACCTGATGTACGAAGGCGGCATCGCCACCATGAACTACTCGATCTCGAACAACGCCGAGTACGGCGAGTACGTGACCGGACCGAAGGTCATCAACGCCGAATCGCGCAAGGCGATGAAGCAGGCCCTGCTCGACATCCAGACCGGCAAATACGCCAAGGCTTTCGTGTCAGAGGGCAAGCTGGGTTATCCGGAAATGACCGCCCAGCGCCGCCTCAACGCGGCGCATCCGATCGAAGTGGTCGGCGGCCAGCTGCGCGCGATGATGCCGTGGATCGGCAAGAACAAGCTGGTGGACAAGTCCAGGAACTGATTGCGCGGACAGCTGCAGGATCAAGGGGCGCTCGCCGCTCCTGAGCGTCCGTGCGCCCGCGGCACTTGCACATCCATGTGCATCGGCGCCCCTTATCTTTTGTGGGCCGCGAAAGTTAAGATGCGGGGAACCTTCCGGAGTTGAGCATGGACGAGCCCCTAGATTACAAGCTCAGCAAGCGCCGCCGCGGTGTCTACCTGCTGCCCAACCTGTTCACCACCGGCACGCTGTTCGGCGGCTTCTACGCCATCATCGCCGGCATGAGCGGCCTGGCCGGGACCGGCGACCAGTATTCGCTCGCGGCCATCGCCATCTTCATCGCGATGATCTGCGACTCGCTCGACGGACTGATCGCCCGCAAGACCAATACCGCCAGCGATTTCGGCAAGGAATACGACTCGCTGTGTGACATGGTCGCGTTCGGCCTCGCGCCGGCGCTGGTGGTCTATTTCTGGAGCCTGCACTTCCTCGTCGAGTACAAATGGCTGGGCGGCAAGCTGGGCTGGGTGGCGGCGTTCATGTACGCTGCCTGCGCCGCGCTGCGCCTGGCGCGTTTCAACGTGCTGGCTTCGCGGGGCGGCGCCAAGGGTAACTTCTTCGGCCTGCCGAGTCCGGCCGCCGCGGCCGTGGTCATCGGCTTTGTCTGGGCGGCCGATGAGCTGGGCTATCAGGGCGTGGAACTGATCCTGCCGGCAACGATACTCACCATCTTTGCCGGTGCGCTGATGGTGACCAATCTCCGTTTCTGGAGCCTCAAGAGTCTCAAGCTGACCGAGCGAGTGCCTTTTCGCTACATCGTCTTCGCGGTGCTGATCCTGGTGCTGTTCGCGCTCAAGCCCTCGCTGATCTTCTTCATCGTGTTCTTCTGCTACGCCCTGACCGGACCGGTCAACGCGGTGCGCGAGCGTCAGCGCAAGTCGGCGGGCAAGGCCTGAGGGCATGGCCGTGCAGGGGGGGCGCGGCAAAATTGGACGAGCCGCCCGGGTCTGATTTATAGTCGCCATGTCATGCAAACCCGTCGCAGCCATTTTTCCGTTTCACGCGCGTCCTCCGGCGACGCCGCGCTGCGCCTGCTTGGCCTTTCGCTTCTGCCCTAGGGCAGATATGAATACGCGCCCGCACGGGGCCGATACCGTGCAAATCCATCGCTTTGAAATTTCCCCCTCCGGCTCCGCCGCATCGCGTCCGTGCCGTTAGTCCAGGACCACAGGTTTTCCAATGAAACAGCCATTGATCGTTTTTGATACCACATTGCGCGACGGCGAACAGTCGCCGGGCGCAGCCATGACCCAGGAAGAGAAAGTCCGTATCGCACTGGCGCTCGAAAAGCTGCGCGTGGACGTGATCGAAGCCGGGTTTGCCGTCGCCAGCCCCGGCGACTTCGCCGCCGTGCAGGCGGTGGCGCGCGAGGTCAAGGACAGCATCGTCTGCTCGCTGGCGCGCGCCAATGCCCAGGATGTCACCGTCGCCGGAGAAGCGCTCAAGGGCGCAAAGCGTTCACGCATCCATACCTTCATCGCGACTTCGCCGATACACATGGAAAAGAAGCTGCGGATGACGCCGGACCAGGTCGTGGATTCCGCGGTCGGCGCCGTCAAGCTGGCGCGCCAGTTCACCGACGACGTCGAGTTCTCGGCCGAGGATGCGGTGCGCTCCGAGATGGATTTCCTGATCCGGGTGTTCACCGCCGCGATCAAGGCCGGCGCGACCACGATCAATGTGCCGGACACCGTCGGCTACTCGATTCCGGAGCAATGGGGCGAGCGCATGCGGCAGTTGATCGAACGCGTGCCCGGCGCCAATAAGGTGGTCTGGTCCACGCATTGCCACAACGACCTGGGCATGGCGGTGGCCAACTCGCTGGCTGCGGTCAGAGCCGGTGCGCGCCAGGTCGAGTGCACGATCAACGGACTGGGCGAGCGTGCCGGCAATGCCTCGCTGGAAGAAATCGTGATGGCGGTGAAAACGCGTGGCGATGTGTTCGATGTCGAGACCCGCGTCGATGCCACGCAGATCGTGCCGTGTTCGCGGCTGGTGTCGGGCATCACCGGCTATCCGGTGCAGCCGAACAAGGCGATCGTCGGCGCCAATGCGTTTGCCCATGAATCCGGCATCCATCAGGACGGTGTGCTCAAGCATCGCCAGACCTACGAGATCATGCGCGCGGAGGATGTCGGCTGGGCCGCGAACAAGCTGACGCTGGGCAAGTTGTCGGGGCGCAACGCATTCCGCGCGCGGCTGGAGGAGTTGGGGTATCGCTTCAAGTCCGAAGGTGAACTGGCCGAGGCGTTCGCGCGCTTCAAGGCGCTGGCGGACAAGAAGCACGAAATCTTCGACGAGGACCTGCAGTCGCTGGTCACCGAGACGGTGCAGGCGGCCAACGACGAGCACGTGCGCCTGATCGACCTGGAAGTGCGATCGAAGATTGGTACGCACCCGGAAGCCAAGGTCGCAATCAGCATCGACGGCGGACGTGTCGATGCCAAGGCAGTCGGCGACGGACCGGTGGACGCGGTGTTCGCGGCGATCGAGCAGATGGTCAACTCCGGCGCCAAGCTGCTGCTGTTCTCGGTCAACAACATCACCACCGGCACCGACGCGCAGGGCGAAGTGACGGTGCGCCTGAGCAAGAACGGGCGCACGGTCAACGGCCAGGGCGCCGATACCGATATCGTGATTGCCTCGGCCAAGGCCTATATCAACGCGGTCAACCGTCTGGGCATGGTGTTCGAGCAGCGTGCGCATCCGCAGATGGATGAAACACTCGGTACGCCGTAGGACGTTTGCATAAGCTGCCCCGGTTTTCCTTACTGGGGAACGGGGCAGCGCTTGCGGCCATTGCAGTGGTTGTCGCAGACTCCCGGGGTCCGACGCCGGAAAATCCAGTCTGTGCACCTGCGAATTGCGTGCAAAGACCCTGACCCAGGAGTACGCAATGCTGCTCAGGAAAATCATTCCGTATCGTTATTCCACGTGGCTGCTGTGTGGAATCCTGTTTATCGCGGCGCTGTTTTTTCTACAGCGTGATCCCGTTGCAGGTGGCGTGCTGGCACTGCTGTTCGGTGCGCTGACCCTTCTCGG
>DATMTG010000126.1:0-8610 GCA_035565075.1 Stenotrophobium sp. | reverse complement strand
GTCCGGCCGCGGCCAGTGTTCGGCGATGAACGGCACCGCCGCGTCGCGGATGACGTCGAGCCGACCGTGAAAGAAATGCCCGGCACCCTCCACCGTGACCAGTTCCGGCGGCGGCGAAAACGTCTGCAGCACGCGCCGCGTCTGCGCATAGTCCACGACATCGTCGGCCGTCCCATGCAGCACCAGCCACGGACAATCCGGACGCGGCGGCACCGGCTCGTCGACGTATTTTTCAAACGGCGGTGCGACGCTCACCTGCACCGCCGGTTTTGCCGCGGCCGCGGCCTTGACGCTGACGAAGGCGCCGAACGAGAACCCGGCCAGCAGCAGCGGCGCCTGCGGCAGACGCTGGCGCATCCAGTTCACCAGGAACAGCACGTCTTCGGTCTCGCCGCGCCCGCGATCGTGCACGCCTTCGCTGTATCCGACTCCGCGGAAATTGAAGCGCAGCGCATACAACCCCGCCTGCGTCGCGCACGCGGCCAGCGTGTAGACCACCTTGTTGCTCATGGCGCCACCGAACAGCGGGTGCGGGTGGCAGACCACCGCAAACCCCGGCCTGGTCGCCGGCTCGCGCGGCGCCGACAGCAGCAGCTCGATGCGTCCGGCCGGCCCGTAAACGCGCAGCGGCGCAGTCGCACCCGGCACCGGCAGGGGTGCATCATCGTCCATCATGGCCGACTCCCGCCGAAATCGAAGGCATGCTCCAGCAGATACGGATCGTCGAACTGCTCCTCGCCGACAAACTTGATCGCATGGCGTCCCCAGGCGCGCATCGCACCGGGACTGCGCACGCCGCTGACCCACAGCCACCAGCGTTCGGTGCGTTCGGTGCCTGCGACCAGGCCGGTGTCCGGATCGAACAGGCTGCGCGGCCTGCCCTCGGCATCCGGCAACTCCAGCAGATTCTCGTAAGGCAGCAAGGCATAGCGGCCGGTCGCCGACGACGGCACATCAGCCAGCGGCACCACCCGCTGTACGTAATGCGTGCCCGCCGCGATCCGCACCGCGACCGGCGCGACACCGACCGGGCCGCGCTGCGGAATCAGCGCCGCCTCACGCCATAACGCCGCATCGTCGCGCGGCTTGAGCGCACGCCCCGGAAAATACTCGTGGTAACAGCCGCAGGGGTGGATGGTGTCGTAGACCAGGGGCCGTCCGTCGCTGCCCAGTGTCACCCGCCAGATCACGCCGTCCAGATGCCCGGCGTAAGGGTCCAGCGCGGAATGCGCCGGCCGCGCGTTGAACCAGACGATGTACACCAGCTGCGGCAGTATCTTGCCGTCAACGCGGGTGTAGTCCTGCAGGGCATAGCTGACGGGACTGGCGCTATCCAGCACCGGCTGATTGTCGTTGTTGAACAGCACGCGCCCGGGCAGGTCGTCGTTGCCGGCCGTCGCCACCCACCACGCCGGCGCGTAAGTCGCAAACATGCGCTGCAACTGCCGGGGACTGAATGCCGGAATCGCCAGCGGCTGCCGCCTGCCGCGCGCAATCCACGCCGCCATTTCGTGCGGCGATACTTTGGGGACTTTCGGATCGGCCGCCAGACGCCACAGCCGCAGCTGCCCGGAGGGTGGCGCCTGCAGCGGCTGCTCAAACGACTTTCGCACCTGTGCCTGGTAATCGCTGACGCCCCATCTCAGAAATGGCAGTGCCAGCGGATAAGCGCCGAAGACGCGCTGGACCAGCGAATAATCCGAAGGCACCCGTACCGCTTCGCGCAGGCGTGCGCGGGCGGCCGGCGTCGCCAGATCGGCCTGTGCCATCCGGTCGCCGCAGTCCTGCAGGCGCCGGCGCAGGTCGCTGAGCGGCGCGGTCCATTGGCGCTGACCATCGGCGACGAGGATTTCACGATCGCGCGCCTCACTGTCCGCCTTGCGCAGCAGCGCCAGCCAGGACTGGAAACGTCCTGCGTCATCCACTTCGTCGCGAAACGAGGCGAGAAAGCGGCTGCTGCGCAGATACGGGAACCCCGGCACTCGATACAGGCCGGGATCGGTCGCGCCGCTGCGCCGGACCTTGGCGTCGACCGTTGCGTACAGCGCGCGGCACTCGCGCAAGGGGTCCGTCCGCACCGGTATCCGCACGCAGCCCGCCAGCGCGCCAGCCAGCAGCAAGGCCGCAATCGTTCCGCCGTGGACCGTCTTGGGAAAAAGCATGGGAATACGCATTGAAACGGACCGGTCCATTGTGCCAGAGGCACCGGCAGCACCGCTGCCCGGGATGGCATCGCATGAATACTCTTGCCTTGTCAGCGGCGCATGCCTATAGTTCCAACATCATCAGGGACATCTCTGCGACTCGTATAACGACGCAGATTTTCAACGACAACATAGTGCGGGGGAGTTCAATGCGTAAGCTTCTCGTCGGAATCGCGGCCAGCGTCTTCATCAGCGGCACCATCACACTGGCCGAGGCCGCAGGCCCTGATTTCAGCAACCCTCAGACCCGGGCCTACGTCAATCTGGCCTTCGGCGGCAGCGATGCGCACAGCTCGCTGGCCAACGGCCTGCACTACGGCCTGCGGCTGGATCGCAACGACGCGCTGGGCCGTTCGGGCCTGGCACCGGCGATCTCCCAGCTCGACTTCAACGCCAGCGGCTTCAGCGACATGAGCGTCAACGGCGTGCCTTTCCTGAGCCGCTCGCTGCAGCTCAATGAAGACGGCCAGAGCACCAGCTTCACCGTATTCGACTGGGGCCTGCTCGCCGCCGGCGTCGCCGGCCTCGGCTTCGCCGTCTATGAAGTGACCAAATCCAAGGAAAGCCCGGATCCGGTGACCAAGACCACCACCGTCTCGACGCCGAACGGCAACGTCGTCGTCACCACCGTCAATGGCATCGTCACCACCGTCGTCGATACCGTCACCGGTCTCGGCATCCCGCTCAGCACCGTCACCGCCCCCGTGACCGCCGCCATCTGCAGCGCAACGACCGTTCTGGGCGGACTGCTCTGCCCCACCTTCAGTTCGTCGAACGATCGTGCGCTGTCCTCCACGCTCGATGAGCGCGAGACCCGCAAGCACCTCGAATGGCTGAACAGCGACAACGGCCACATGGGCGACCTCTACGCGATTCAATAAGCGCTTCACTTCGTGAACAAGGGGAGCCGCTGGCTCCCCTTGTCGTTTGCGGCAGAACCTACGTATGAATGCTGAGCTGACCTCGCGATTTCCCGGACTGGCCGCCCGATTCGGCCTGGACCTGCGCTCACTGGCGTTGCTGCGCGTGCTGCTCGGGCTTGCGTTGCTGATCTCGCTGTGCGGCAGTCTCGGTAGCGCATCGCTGCTCTACAGCGACCACGGCATCATGCCCCGCGCCTGGGCCATCAGCGCCGGCAGCCCTCACCGGCTGTCGCTGTTTTTCCTCGACGGCTCCAGCACCTTTGTCGTGCTGCTGCTGCTGCTGCAATGCGGGTTCGCGGCCCTGCTGCTGCTGGGATGGCGCACACGGCTGGCCAGCGTCGCAAGCTTCGTGCTGTGGGCGTCGTTGCTCAACCGCAACCCGCTGGTCGTCACCGAGGGCGACGCGCTGATGACCTGCCTGCTGTTCTGGCTGATGTTCCTGCCGGCCAACGCACGCTACTCGGTCGATGCTGCCCTCGCGCCGGCCACCGCGCCGGAAAACAAACTGTTTTCGTGGGCCGCGCTGGGACTGATGCTGCAGATCGTCTCGGTCTATTTCTTCAGCGCGCTGTCGGCCGCCGGGCTGCTGTGGCACGGCAACCACCTGGGCCTGTACGAACTGTTCTCGCTCGAAACCGACAGTACCTGGCTGGGCCGCTGGCTGCTGCATTTCCCGCTGCTCCTGAAAGCCGGCAGCGTGTTGGCCTGGTGGCTGGCCCTGCTGGCGCCGTTGCTGGTGTTTTCGCCGCTGCTGACCCGGTCGCTGCGCGGTGTCGCGGTCGTTTTATTCGCGGCGTGGAGCCTCGGCCTGATTCTTTGCATGGATCTCGGCAATACCGCCTGGCTGTATCTGATCGCATGGACGCCCTTGATCGGTCCTCGATGCTGGGACTGGCTGGCAGCGCGCCAGCAGCAGCGCCATCCCGGCGCGCTGCGGATCTATCACGATCGCGACTGCGGCTTTTGCATCGGCATGTGCCGCCTGTTGCAGCAGTTCCTGATCCTGCCGCAGGCCAGGATAGCGCCGGCGCAGGACACGCCACGCGCCCGGGCGCTGCTCGAAGCGAACCAGTCCTGGGTCGTGATCGACGGCGAGGACCAGGCGCACTTGAAGTGGCCGGCCCTGGTCGCGCTGGTAAGGCACTCGCCGGTACTGGGCTGGCTGTGGCCGCTGCTGCGCAACGAAGCCTGGGTCGATACCGGCAATGCGCTGTACGACCAGGTTGCCCACCACCGTCAGAGCCTTGGTCGCCTGTTCCTCCCGCGCAACACACCCGTGGGCGGCGAAATACCGGCGAGCGGACGATGCGTCGCCGCCGCCCTGTTGATCCTGACCCTGATCTGGAATCTCTCGTCGATACACGCCCTGCCTTCGGTGGTGCAGCGCATCCTGGCCCCGGCATTCCGGACCCTGCACCTCGACCAGACCTGGAACGTCTTTGCGCCCTACCCGTTCAAGGACGACGGCGGCTTCGTGATCCCCGCACAGCTTGCGGACCATAGCGAACTGGACTTGCTGCATCCCGGCAGGATACTGGCGAACGACGAGCAGGCAGAGCCCTCGCTCCCCGGAAACCGTCGCTGGCAATTGTACCTGCGTCATCTGGCCGAGCCCGCCGCCAGCGGTGACCGGCGCATGTATGCCCGCTACCTGTGCCGTCGCTGGAACGCCGGAAAATCCGCCGACGCGCCGCAACGCCTGCTGTCGTTCAAGCTGGTCTACATGCTGCGGCATACGCCACCGCCCGGCACGCCGACCCATGTCGAGCAGGTGGTGCTGTCGCGTCACGACTGCGCGGACACCGACAACCGCGACGCGTTTTTCAACGATTGAAACGATGATCGACATCGGCGCGAGTGAACCCGGGATTTCAGGGAATGCCAGTGGCCTTCCTTGCCGGGTGAACGGGCAAGGCGGATGCCTTGCCCCAAGAGATTCGCATCGATGTCGCTGATCGACATCGGCGCGAATCTCGCGCACGACAGTTTCAAGGACGATCTCGACGCCGTACTGGCACGCGCCTGGCAGGCCGGGCTCGAAACCGTCATCGTCACCGGCAGTTCGCGCGACAGCGCGCTTGCCGCGGTGGAACTCGCCAGACGCTATCCGAAAAGACTCTACGCCACCGCCGGGCTGCATCCGCATCATGCCGGCGACTGGAATGGCGAACTGGCGGATTTATTTCGCCGGCTTGCCGCAACATCCCAAGTCGTGGCTCTCGGAGAATGCGGGCTCGATTATTTCAGGAATTATTCCAGCCACGGCGACCAGCGCGCCGCCTTTGCCGCGCAACTCGAACTGGCGGCGGAGTTGCGTCGTCCGCTGTTCCTGCATCAGCGCGATGCCCACGCGGATTTCCTCGCCATGCTGGGCGAATACCGTTCACGGCTGGGCGATGTGGTGGTGCACTGCTTCACCGATACGCGCGCGGCATTGAACGATTACCTGGCGCTGGATTGCCACATCGGCATCACCGGATGGATCTGCGACGAACGCCGCGGCGCGCACCTGCTGGAAGCCGTGACCGATATTCCGGACCACCGCCTGCTGATCGAAACCGACGCGCCCTACCTGCTGCCGAGAACAGCCCCTAAAGCTGCTTCACGCCGCAACGAACCGGCTTATCTGCCGTGGGTGGTCAAAGCGCTGGCCACTGCCCGCAACCAGGCCGAGGCTCATGTTGCGCAAATCACCTCGACCAACGCGAGACGGTTCTTCAACATCGGGCCCTGAGCGACGGTCAGTCGCCGAATATCTTGCCGAGTATCTTGTCCGTCACCGAATCGACGGCCTTGTCGGTGGCCTCGTCGGTCTTCTGGTTGACCTGGTCGGCTACGCGATCCTGCTGCCGCTGGACCTTGTCGCCCACCACCTGCCCCGCCTTGCCCGCAGCGCTGTCCGCACTCGCAGACTGCTGAGACTGGGCGTCGCTGTCCCCGGTACCGGCGTAAGCGACCACCCACCCCATCATCGTCGCAATCGCGAGTGCGACGACTCCCCTCAGACGATTCATTTTCATGACACCTCCTCCCGGCCAGACGGGCCAATAGTGCGTCGGCCTGATCCTGCGCACAAGTGTGCTGGATCACATTTCCGGGAGAGCAGCGCGGGACTCAGTCGGTCACAGCCCCCCGGCTCGCGGTGGACACCTGCCGGGCGTACTTCGCCAGCACCCCGCGGGTATAGCGCGGCGCAGGCTGTTTCCATCCGGCGCGGCGCTGCGCCAGCACCTCGTCGGAGACGTTCACCTGCAGCAGCAGTTTGTGTGCGTCGATGGTGATGCTGTCGCCCTCTTCCACCAACCCGATGTTGCCCCCGACAAACGCCTCGGGCGCGACATGTCCGACCACCATGCCCCAGGTACCGCCGGAGAAGCGGCCATCGGTGATCAGACCCACACTTTCGCCGAAACCCTTGCCGATCAGCGCCGAGGTCGGCGCCAGCATCTCGCGCATGCCAGGGCCGCCCTTGGGCCCTTCGTAGCGGATCACCAGCACGTCACCGTGCTTGATCTTGTCGCTCATGATCGCGGCCATCGCTTCGTCTTCGGAGTTGAACACGCGCGCCGGCCCGGTGATCTCCGGATTCTTAAGGCCGGTGATCTTGGCCACCGCGCCTTCGGTGGCGAGGTTGCCCTTGAGTATCGCCAGGTGGCCCTGCTTGTACATCGGCTTGGCAATCGGGCGGATCACGTCCTGATCCTTGCGCGGCTCGACCGGCACGCTGGCCAGTGCCTCGGCCATCGTTTCGCCGGTGATCGTCAGCGTGTCGCCGTGCAGCAAGCCGGCATTGAGCAGCATCTTCAACACCTGCGGCACGCCACCGGCCTGATGGAAGTCCACCGCCACATATTTGCCCGAAGGCTTGAGATCGCACAGCACCGGCGTGCGCTGGCGGATGACCTCGATGTCGTCCAGCGTGAACGGCACATCCGCGGCATGCGCAATCGCGAGGAAGTGCAGCACGGCGTTGGTGGACCCGCCGGTCGCCATGATCAGCGCGAAGGCATTTTCAATCGCTTTGCGGGTGACGATATCGCGCGGCTTGATATCCCTGCGCACGGCCTCGACCAGCACACGCGCGGAATCGGCAGCCGAGTCCGCCTTTTCCGGATCCGGCGAGGCCATCTGCGAGGAGCCGAGCAGCGACATGCCCAATGCCTCGAACGCGCTCGACATGGTGTTGGCGGTGTACATGCCGCCGCAGGCACCGACCGACGGGCAGGCGTTCTTCTCGATACCCTCGAAATCCGCCTTGTCCATCTTGCCGGCCTGGAACGCGCCGACGGCTTCGAACGCCGACACGATGGTCAGCGGCACGCCTTTCCAGTGCCCTGGCTTGATGGTGCCGGCGTAGACGAAGATCCCGGGGATATTCAGTCGCAGCATGCCGATCATCGCGCCCGGCATGTTCTTGTCGCAGCCGCCGACCACCAGCACGCCGTCCATGCACTGCGAGGAGCAGGCCGTCTCGATGGCATCGGCAATGACCTCGCGCGACACCAGTGAATACTTCATGCCCTCGGTGCCCATCGAGATGCCGTCGGTGACGGTCGGGAAACCGAAACTCTGCGGCATGCCGCCCACCGCCTTGATCGCCGCCGTCGCACGATCCGCCAGCGGCTGGATGCCGGCGTTGCAGGGGTTCATCGTCGAATGGCCGTTGGCGACGCCGATGATCGGCTTGTCGAAATCCTTGTCGCCGAAACCGACCGCACGCAGCATCGCACGATTGGGAGAACGGGCCACGCCGGCGGTGATGGTGTGGCTGTGGCGGTTAAGCGGTTTTTCTTGACTCATCGGATGGTCTCGGACTCAAGCACGGCAAAAATTAAGGGGATTCCGCATGACGCGGGGGCGAAATCGTAACGGAAATGGCTGCAAATTTCAGATTTTCAGGTACGCAGCGCTCCGCCCGCCACGGCCTTGAACGCGAAAGGCGCCCCATGCAGCAGGGCGCCTTCCAGCGTACCGCCCACGCGAGCGCGTGGTCGGCGTTCTATTTCGCCAGCTTGACCAGGCGCAGGTAGGGCTTGAGCGTCTTCCAGCCTTGCGGAAACAGCTTTTTCGCCTCGTCGTCCGAGAGCGAGGGGACGATGATGACATCCTCGCCCTTCTTCCAGTTCACCGGCGTTGCGACTTTCTGGTGATCGGTGAGCTGCAGGCTGTCGAGCACGCGCAAAATCTCGTCGAAGTTACGTCCGGCACTGGCGGGATAGGTGATGGTCAGGCGCACCTTCTTGCTCGGGTCGATGATGAAGACGCTGCGAACGGTCGCGCTGCCCAGGGATTTGGGATGAATCATGCCGTACAGCTCGGCCACCTTGCGATCCTGGTCGGCGATGATCGGGTAGTTGACCTTGTAACCCTGGGTTTCCTCGATGTCCTTGCTCCAGCCATGGTGGTCTTCGAGCGAGTCGACCGACAGCGCGAGGATTTTTGCGCCGCGCTTGGCGAATTCATCCTTGAGCTTGGCGGTGTAG
>DATMTG010000125.1:0-3202 GCA_035565075.1 Stenotrophobium sp. | reverse complement strand
TGGGTGCCAACTTTTAACTACATCTCTTCGTCTTTGATTTGCAGTGCAGGCAGCGCGTGGCCGAGGATGGCGCGGACCCTGCGCATGCCGTCTTCGATGGACTGATGAATCTCGGCGTGGATGTCGCCAACGCCCATCACGCCTGCGCCCCAGTTCACCGAAACCGCAAGACACGCATAGTCGACGCCCAGTTCGCGCGCCAGCGCCGCTTCCGGCATGCCGGTCATGCCGACCATGTCGCAGCCGTCGCGCTTGAGACGGCGGATCTCGGCGGCCGACTCCAGCCGCGGCCCCTGCGTGACGCCCATCACGCCGGAGTCTGCGATATCCAGACCGGCGGCCAATGCGCCGTGGATCAGTTCGCGGCGGATGCGGCTGGAGTAAGGCTCGGTGAATTCCACATGTCTGAGCTCCGATCCAGCGCTGCCATCGGAGTAGGTGTGATCACGGCCATAGGTGTAGTCGATCAGATCGCCGGGAACGGCGACGCCGCCCGGCGGCAGCCACGGCGCAATCGCGCCGACGGCGGCGATCGCCACGATCGACTGCACGCCGGCTTCGCGCAGCGCCCAGAGATTGGCGCGGTAGTTGATCGCATGCGGCGGCAACGTGTGGCCCTCGCCGTGACGCGCGAGAAAAATCGCGCGCATGCCATACACCCTGCCTTCGAGCAGGTCCGCCGACGGCTTGCCATAGGGCGTGCGGATCTGCAGGCGCCGCTCGATCTGGAAACCCGGCCAGGCATTCATGCCGGTGCCGCCGATGACTGCAACCGTGGTGGTCATGCGCCTTTCACCGCGTAGATGGCCGGCAACTGCCGCCAGTAACTCTTGTAATCCATGCCGCAGCCGAAGACATAACGGTCCTCGACGGTGACGCCGACGAAATCCGCGTGCGCACCTTCTGCCTTGCGGTCGTGCAGCTTCTCGGCGAGCACCGCGACCTTGACGCTGGCGGCGCCCTGCTCGCGCAGCGCCTGCACGATCGCGACGATGGTGTGGCCTTCGTCGAGGATGTCGTCGATCACCAGCACGTCGCGGCCGGCGACATCGATCTGCGGATAGGCTTTCCACACCAGCCCGCCGCCAGTGGTCTCGCCGCGGTAGCGCGTCGCGTGCAGATAGTCGAGCTGGAACTGGAATGTCAGGCGCGTGGTGATTGCGGCCGTCGGATGCAGGCCGCCGACCATGACGCAGAGCACCAGCGGCTGCCGCCCGGCATAGTCGGCGGAAATCTCCCGCGCGAGCCGGTCATAAGCGGCCTGGATCGCGGCGGCATCGTGCAGGCAGTCGGCCGATCCGAGCACCGCCTGGGCTTCGCTGTATGGCTCCACCTCAGACCTCCCGCCGGTAAAGTTTCTGCAGGCGCTCGCTGAGCGCCCTCTTCGGCTTGATGTCCTGGAGTGCGGTGAGCAACTCGAGCACGCCGGGGCGGTCGTTGCACACCGGCAACATGTCGCAGCCGGCCTCGAGCGCGATGCGCGCACGCTGCTCCATTGTGCCGGCGACCGCGGCGCCGCCCATGCTCAGATCGTCGCAGAACACCACGCCGGAAAACTTCGCGCGCTTGCGCAGGAAATCGCCGATCCAGATCTTAGACAGCGAGGCCGGTACCGGATCGACCGCGGCATAGCGCACGTGCGCCATCATCAGAGACTCGATGCCGTCGCCGATCAGGGCGTCGAACGGCAGCATGTCCTTGTGCAGTTCCTCCAGCGCACGCCGGTCCACCGGCAGTTCGTGGTGCGAATCGGCGGTCACCGCGCCGTGGCCGGGGTAGTGCTTGCCGGTCGCGGCCATGCCGGCCTTGCCGAGCCCGCTGCGGAACGCGCGCGCCAGCGCGACGATGGTCTCGGGCTGCGCGTCGAAGGCACGGTCGCCGATCACGGCGCTGATGCCGTAGTCGCGATCGAGCACCGGCGCAAAGCACAGGTCGATGCCGAATGCGGCCAGCTCCTGTCCGATGGTGTAGCCCTGCGCCTGCGCTTCCTCGCAGGCTTTGGCCGGGTCCTCGGCATGGAGCCTGCCGAGCGTCCGCATCGCCGGGATGCGCGAAAAGCCGACGCGGAAGCGCTGCACGCGGCCGCCCTCGTGATCGACCGCCAGCAGCAGGCGCGGCGATTTGCGGATCGCGAGGATGTCGTCGCACAGCGCGCGCAGCTGCTGTGCATCGCGGTAATTGCGCGTGAACAGGATCACGCCGCCGACCAGCGGGTGCGCCAGCACCTCGCGATCTTCCGCCGTCAGTTCCTGCCCGCCCACGTCCACCATCAATGGGCCGAGATGTTTTTTCTTCGCGGTCATATTTTCGAATCAAGCCTCGTGGTCAGGCATCCCTGCGCGTTCATGGTCTGGCCCTACTCGTGAATCTCGATTTCCGTGGCCACTGGAATCCGGTCGAACAGTTCGATGATGTCGTGATTGTCCATGCGCACGCAGCCCTTGGACCCGGGCACGCCCAGCGTGGTCAGATGAGGCGTGCCGTGCAGATAGATGTAGCGGCGGAAGGTATCGACGCAGCCCAGCCGGTTGCGCCCGCGTTCCAGCCCCGACAGCCACAGGATGCGGGTCAGGATCCAGTCGCGGCGCGGGAATTTCGTGTGCAGCTGCGGCGTCCAGATTTCGCCGGTCTGGCGCCGCCCCACGAACACCGCGCCCGGCGCCGCGCCCGCGCCGATCTTGGCACGCACCTTGTGCCGCCCTCTGGGCGTGCAGCCCGAACCATTGATCTCGCCGGCACCATTGCCGCCGGTGGAGACCGGATACTCGCGCAGCACCCGCGCGCCTTCCAGCAGCCGAAGCCGTTGTTGCGCGAGGTCGAGGTCAAGGTGCATCGGGCCAGTGCCGGTAGGGATGAAGCGCCAGGTGGTGATTGTAATAGCGGCGGTCGTCCGTGACCTCATTTCCGAGCCAGTCGGGGCGCATGAATGCCTGGTCGATCGCGGCCAGCTCCAGCTCGGCCACGACCAGCGGTGCATTGTCGCCGTGGAATTCATCGATCTCCCAGAGCAGGCCGCCGACTTCGACATGGTGCCGCGTTTTCTGCAAGCGCCCGGCGCAGAGCTGCAACAGTTCCCTGGCATCCGCGACCGGAATTCCATACTCATACTCGGCGCGCGCGGCGCCGATCACCGCCGCCTTGATATTGAGCCGCGCCTGGTCGCCCTCGAGGCGCACGCGCACCGAGGCGCGGCCGCCTTCGG